>JBEQCD010000005.1:0-57922 GCA_041639515.1 Hydrogenophilales bacterium
GACACGAAGCCGACCCGCGCCCGCCGATACTCGCCACCAACCTCTATCGCCGCGAACCCGACGGCTGGCACATGGTGCTGCACCACGCTTCGCCTATGCAGGTCGGCGGCAGCACACCGGCGCGCACAGCCCCGGCCCTGCTGCACTGATTTCTGACATGCCACGAAGAGCCGCCGACGCGGACGGCTCTTCCGGTTTCGACACATCCCACACTACGCATGCGAAAAAAAACCGCGCCCCAACGGCGCGGTTCGGCACCATCCGGCCAACAGACCGGATTCAGCGACCTTTCATGTCTTTCAGCATGGGGGCCAGTTTGGCCAGCAGTTTGTTCTGTGCACGGAACGGGACATTGGCGGCGTCCATCGCGAACTGCAGGTCTTCTGCAAGCGCGTTGAATTGTGCTGTCGTGATGTTCATGCCTGCGTGCGCTTCGGTCATGTTCTTGCCGGGATAGGTGCAGCCGCCTCCGGTTTCCGCACAGAATTGCTCGACCAGAAAAACCACCAGTCGCGCCGCCTTGGCGTCGTCAGTCTGGGCGAACTGCACCAGCACGGGATTCTTGCGCCAGCGGTTGACGGCGTCGGTGGTGAAAGTCGTAACGACATCGCGCCCACCCAACGCCTCCCAGTCACTGCCAGCGGCGTGTACAGCACCCGTCGGGATCAGGCCAAGGCTGCTCAGCAGAAGCGCCGACGTCACCATACGGCGCAGGGAAAAATCAGATTTCAGCATGTTCATTCTCCGGATTAAAAGCCGAGTTGCAGCGACAGGAAGCCGCCGCGTTGCGAATCGTTCTGGGTCAGTGCACCGACAATTTGGCCGAGATCGACGTAGGCTGCGGTGATGGAAATGTTCTTGGTCGGGAAGTAGGCGACAAAGATGTCGTATGCGTTGTCTTCACTGAGGTTGAGGCCCGGGTTATCCAGGTTGCCGCGCTTGGTGCGGATTTCTGCACCGACAGCCAGATCCTTGCGCAGCAGATAGGCAATCGAACCTTCGAATTCCGGCTGATAGCTGTCGCCATCCGGGCCTTCAAAACCCAGCAGACCGAACTGGTTGGCCTTGGTCAGGCGCAGGGTGGCGTTAACCAGCACACTCTGGTCGAGATACAGCTTGGTTGCGGCGATGTAGAAGTCGGTACCACTATCCTTGATATTGCTGCCAAGCGCGCCATTCAGGAACGGGATGACGGTGTCGTCCTTGTTGTCCTTGTACTGGAGGCCGACGGCAATCTGGGGCATCCAGCTGTCCTGGTCATAAATCGCGTCGCCGAGGAGGCGCACCTTGATGCCGAGCACATCCTGCTCAAGCTTGTAGTTTTGCAGCGCAGGCACTCCCAGCCCATTGCTTAATACGCTCTGTGTATTGAATTTCTGCCGGGCGAACGACAACTCGACGCGATCAAAAATCCCGATGGCCACGCCATAGCTACGCAACTCGTAGTCGTCCAGATTGACGCCCGTGGCGTGAACGGTTGCACCGAGCTGTTCATCCGTGCCATAGCCCGCAATGAGCGCCCAGGTGGCAAGCCCGCCCCCAGCCGAGCCCTCGACGGTGGACACACCGCCGGTTGCGAGCAATTTGTTGCTGAACCCGGCAGCGGTGGCAGTCCCCACAAGCCCCGCCACCAAAATCACCCCTGCCAGACACGCCGGCACTGATTTCATTCTCATGCTGTTTTCTCCAGTTGGTTAGTGCTGCACGCTCGTTACGAACGGTGCCGACTTGCCAGATGCAGAAAACGCAAATAAAAATGAAATCAGCTTATTCAGTGGCTTTCGCGCAACACCCGGAACCCCAGCACGGCGTAACGGGTATCCGGTGCGTCCGCCGCACGATAGCCGGGCCGAACCAGATGCGGCTCGCAGTGATACGAGCCACCACGCCGCACGCGCTTGTCGCCAGTCTGCACATTGACCGGGTCGATCACAGGCAGCACAGTGTAAGCATCCTCAGCGTAGCGATCCGCCACCCATTCCCAGGCATTGCCGAGCATGTCGTAGAGACCCCAGGCATTGGCCTGACGCGTGGCAACCGGCTGCGGTACATCACCCGAGTTGCCCAGAAACCAGGCGTGGTCGGCCAGTTGCTCATCCGGAAATGGACGCAAGCCCGAGGTTCCGGCGCGCGCGGCATATTCCCATTCGGCTTCGGTCGGCAATCGATAGTGGTATGCGGAATCCGACTGGTTGAGTCGCTGTATGAAACGCTGCGTATCATCCCAGCTGACTGACACCACCGGCAGTACACGCCAGTCGGGACGCTGCCACACAGCCTCCGGCCCGGGCCGGCTCTGCATCCGGTCAAACCATTGACCCTGGGTGATCTCGGTACGCGACAAGCCGAACGGACGGCTGATGCGGACAACGCGTGCCAGCGTCTCATCGGCAATCAGGCCGGCATTGCCGTCGGGCAATTCAAATACCGCCGCATCAATATCGCGCGTGCCCATGACGAACTCGCCTGCGGGCACGGTGACGTAGTCGATCGGCATCGCTGCGTGCAGCGTGACACTGACCGCCAGCAGGCAGATCAGCGACAACGCACGTGAAGATCGCAACATGGGCAACTTTGCATTCATTCGGAAGTTCTCAGCTGACGCTCTCACAATATCCGCCAGACACGATGCATCCAGTTTCGTTCACGTTCACGTATAGGGATCAATGCCATCCATTACTCATATTGCGATCTCGTGAACCCACCCCTCAACCCGGTCGAAGCGAAAGCTATACTGGCGCGCATGTGCCCTGATCCCACTACCGTGGATACGCCCGCACCGCCCGCACTTGCCGATCTGATCGGCCTGATCGCTGAAGGCGATGAAGCTGCACTGGGCCGGTTCTATTCACTGACGCTTGCGCGTGTTTACGGGCTGGCACTCAAAATCACTTCGCGTCACGACCTCGCTGAGGACGTATGCGTGGAAACCTATTGGCAATGCTGGCGTGAAGCCGCGCGTTACGATCAGCTGCGCGGCCACCCTCTGGCCTGGCTGATGACCATGACGCGCAGTCGCGCACTCGATGCCCTGCGCCGGCTTGACCCGGCCATGCAGTGTCCGGAACCCGAGATTTTTCTGCAAAACGAACCGACAACGACCCTCTCTCCGGTCGAGCATTTGTTCCAGCGTGAAGACGCAGCATCACTGCATCAGGCGATGGCCCAACTTACTCCGATCCAGCGCCAGCTACTTGCGCTGTCCTTTTACCGGGACTTGTCCCACCAGGAAATAAGCGATCACACCGGCCTGCCACTGGGTACGGTCAAGTCGCACCTGAAACGCGCACAGGACAGTCTGCGTCGCGTTCTTTGCCAGGAATGAGGTATTCCCATGACCAAACCTGAGACCCCTCCCCTCGATCCCGACGTGCTCCAAGCCCTTGCCGTGAACAGCCCAGCCGTGCAACCCGATGCCGACACGGTTGCACGCATCCGCGAACAGCTCTTTCAGCGGGTGCACGCCCCGGCCGGAGATTATCTTTTTGTGCATAGTCATGAAGGCAAATGGATCCGACTGTTAAAAGGCGTCGAACTCAAGGTATTGCGTCAGGATCGCGACAGTCGCTCGTATCTGCTGCGGCTGGCGGCCGGTGCGCGCATTCCTGCCCATGCCCACGGCCTCGACGAGGAAAGCCTGGTTCTGGAGGGCGACGCGACGATCAATGGTGTGCTCTGCCGTTCAGGTGACTACCACTTTGCCCCGCAGGGCAAGCCGCATGGCACTATCTCCTCGCAGGCGGGTTGTCTGCTGTTCGTGCGCGGCGCGCCGGATAACCGGGCTGCACGATGAGACGTTCTTGCGCAGGCCTGCTGGCCGCCTGCATGATGGCAGCCATGCCCGTCTCGATTGCCGCCCCCGCTCCCTATCACGCGCCCGCCTGGCTGCCCGGCGGCGATCTGCAAACCATCTACACCAGCCTGTTCATCCGCGTGCCGCATGTGGAGTACCGGCGCGAGCGGCTCGAACTCGCCGACGGCGATTTTCTCGACTTCGACTGGATCGACGGCACGCCTGACCAACCCGTGATCGTGCTGTTTCACGGCCTGGAAGGCAGTTCCGACAGCTTCTACGCACGCGACCTGATGCAGCGCCTCCAGGCACGCGGGTGGAGCGGCGTGGTCGCCCATTTCCGGGGCTGTTCCGGTGAAGACAACCGCCTGCCGCGTGCCTATTTCGCGGGCGACAGCGTGGATATCGAGACCATGCTGCGACACGTGAAATCCCGCCACCCCGACGCGCCGCTTTACGCCGTGGGGGTCTCGCTGGGCGGCAATGCCCTGCTCAAATGGCTGGGCGAACAGGGTACTGCGGCAAGCTCGCTGGTTGATCGTGCCGTGGCCGTATCGGCACCGGTCGACCTCACCGCTGCCGGCCATGCCCTAGACCAGGGGTTCAACCGCAGTGTCTACACCGCGCGCTTCCTCACCACACTCAAGGCCAAGGCCCTGCGCAAGGCGGAGAAATTTCCCGGGCTGCTCGACGCCCAGGCCATCGAAGCCTCCACCACCTTCCGCGAATTCGACACCCTGGTCACCGCCAGGCTGCACGGCTACCGCGATGCGGACGACTACTGGCTGCGCGTATCGAGCAAGCCACTGCTGAAATCCATTGCCGTGCCCACGCTGGTCATCAACGCCAGAAACGACCCTTTCCTGCCGGCCGACGCCCTGCCCGGGCCGTCTGAGGTTGCCCCGGCCGTGCAGCTCGAACAGCCCGAAACCGGCGGCCACGTGGCCTTTCCCTCCGGTCCGTTCCCTGGCAATGCCGACTGGCTGCCGGCACGCATCCTCCATCATTTCGACCCCGCAGACAGGTAGAATCCAAGCATTCACCTTCAGGGAGTGCGTTGTGGAATACCCGAAAGAAATCTTCAAGGCCTACGACATCCGCGGCATCGTCGGCAAGAGTTTCACCACTGAAATCGTCGAGGCCATCGGTCACGCCATCGGCTCCGAGGCCGTGGCGCGCGGGCAGAGCGAAATCTGCATCGGCCGCGACGGTCGCCTGTCCGGTCCCGACATGGCCGCAGCACTCGCGCGCGGCATCCAGAAAGCCGGCGTCGGCGTCGTCGACCTCGGCATGGTCGCCACGCCGATGACCTACTTCGCCGCGTACCAGCTGAAGACAAACAGCGCAGTGATGGTCACCGGCAGCCACAACCCGCCCGACTACAACGGCCTGAAGATGGTGCTGGGCGGCGAGACGCTCTCCGGCGACACCATCCAGGCGCTGCGCCAGCGGCTGGTCGAGGGCAATCTCGTGAACGGTGCGGGCGGCTATCGCCAGTACGACATCGCGCCCGAGTACCACGCCCGCATCGTCTCCGACATCAAGCTCGCCCGGCCGATGAAGATCATCGTCGACTGCGGCAACGGCGTGCCCGGTGCCTTTGCCGGCCCGCTCTACCGCGCGCTCGGCTGCGAAGTCGAGGAAATGTTCTGCGAGGTCGACGGCAACTTCCCCAACCACCATCCCGACCCCTCACAGCCCAAGAACCTGGTCGACCTGATCGCGCGTCTCAAGACCAGCGACGCTGAAATCGGTCTGGCCTTCGACGGCGACGGCGACCGCCTGGGCGTGGTGATGAAGGACGGCACCATCATTTTCCCGGACCGCCAGCTGATGCTGTTCGCCGACGATGTGCTCTCGCGCAACCCCGGCGCGGAAATCATCTTCGACGTGAAGTCCACCCGCAATCTCTTCGACTGGATCCGTGCGCGCGGCGGCAAGCCCACGCTGTGGAAAACCGGTCACAGCTTCATCAAGGCCAAGATGAAGGAAACCGGCGCGCTTCTGGCAGGCGAAATGTCCGGCCACGTCTTCTTCAAGGAACGCTGGTTCGGCTTCGACGACGGTTTGTATGCCGGCGCGCGCCTGCTCGAATACCTGTCGAAGCAGGCCGACCTCAATGCCACCCTGCACGGCCTGCCCGACACGGTGAACACGCCCGAACTCAACATCAAGATGGCCGAAGGCGAGCATTACACGCTGATGGACACGCTGCAGAAGACGGCGAAATTCCCCGATGCGCGTGAAGTCATCACGCTCGACGGCCTACGCGTGGAATACGCCGACGGCTTTGGCCTCGCCCGCCCGTCGAACACCACGCCGGTGATCGTGCTGCGTTTCGAGGCCGACAACGCTGCCGCGCTGGAAAAGATCCAGGCTGATTTCCGCCGGGTGCTCCACGACTCGGCCCCCGGCCTTGCATTGCCGTTCTGAGTCCTGATTTGGACACACACCCGAAGAGCCTGCACGTCATCGGCGGCAAGGGCTCGGGCGGGGCCGAACGCTTTGCCGTGCGTCTCATCAATGCCCTGGCGCGGCGGGGCGAAGCAGTCGCGGCCGTTACGGTGGCAGGCGGCGAGGTCGCGCGTGCGCTGGCCCCGGCCGTTCCGCAGTTTCATGCGCCCATGGCCGGCGGCTGGGACCTGTGGTCACGCTGGCGTATCCAGCGTGCCATCGCAGCCTGGCAGCCCGACATCGTGCAGACCTATATGGGCCGGGCTACCCGGCTGGTTCGCCTGACACCGGGCCGTCACCCGGTCCATCTTGCCCGGCTCGGCGGGTTCTACACACTCCGGGCCTATCGCCACGCCCATGCCTGGGTGGGCAACACCCGTGGCCTGGGCCAGTATCTCGTCGAACAGGGCTTGCCGGAATCACAGGTGCACGTCGTAGGCAACTTTGTTGACCCACCTGCTCGTCTGGATGAACACGAACGCGCCACGCTGAAGGCATCGCTTGGCCTGACCGGAAGCCGGGTGCTGATTGGCGTGGGCCGCCTGCATCCCTACAAGGGATGGGCAGACCTGCTGCACGCCTTTGCCCGGCTGCCCTCTGAGCCCGGCCGCCCCCTCCACCTGGTCATGGTTGGCGACGGCCCCCTGCGTAACGAGCTGGAGGCACTTTGCCGCGAACTGGGTCTGGCCGACCGTGTGCACTGGCTGGGGTGGCAGAACGATCCGGGCCGCTATTACCAGCTGGCTGACGTATCGGTCTGTGCGTCTGTCTACGAAACCCTGGGCAACGTGATTCTCGAAGCCTGGGCAAACCGCACGCTCGTGGTATCCACCCGCGCGCAAGGCCCACTGGAACTGATGCGTGACGCTGAAAATGGCCTGCTGGCACCGCTGGGCGACCCTGCCGGGCTGGCCGAAGTTTTGCAGCGCGCCCTGGATCTGGCACCCGATGCGCGTGCCGCCATGATCGAAGCCGGAGCAGAAGACATTCGCCGGCACTACACCGAAGCCGCGATCGTCGACGCCTACGTCGACCTCTACACCCGGCTGCGTGATCAGACGGGCAAGGGCCCCGGCTTCGAGAGCAGGTAACCCTGCACGAAATCCACACCCATGCCGCGCAGGCAGGCCAGCTCGGCTTCGGTCTCCACCTGTTCGGCGATGGTTTCCTTGCCCAGTTCGTGTGCCAGCGTATGCATGGATTTGACGATGGCGAGCTTTTCCCGGTCGGTATCGAGGCCGCGCACGAACTCCCCGTCGATCTTGAGACTGGCAACCGGCAGGCGCTTGAGATAGCCGAACGACGACTGGCCCCGCCCGAAATCGTCCAGCGCAAACTGGATACCCCGTGACTTGAGCGTCAGGATCAGTCGCTCGCAGGTGTCGAGATTGTCGATGGCAGCGGTTTCGGTCACTTCGAAACTGATGCGGGTGGGGTCGAAATGATAGTGGCTGATTTCCTCCAGGATGAAATCGGCCGTGCTCGCATCCGACAGGCTGCGGCCGGAGAGATTGAGGGCATAGCACGCCGTATCCTCGGGATGCGTATCGAGATACGCGAACACATTGCGCACCACCCAGCGGTCAAAACTGGGGGCGAGGCCATAGCGTTCCGCTGCCGGCAGGAATTCGCCGGGGGAAATGATCGCGCCGTCTTCGCCACGCATCCGGATCAGCACCTCGTAGTGCTGCCCGACGGGATCATCGCGCAGGGCGACTTTCTCCTGCCGGTACAGCACGAAACGATGGGCCTCGAATGCCCGTGTGATGACCGCGATCCACTGCATTTCATCGTTGATTTTCTGTAGCGCCGGGTGGGTTTTTTCGTACACCTGTATGGCGTTGCCGCCCAGCGATTTGGCGTGGTAGCAGGCGGTGTCGGCCTGCGCCAGAATCTCGCCCACGTCGCTGTGGCCGGCGGAGAGTTCGGTCACGCCAAAACTCACGCCCAGGCGGAATACCTTGCCTTCCCACTCGAAGCGGAAACGGCTGATTTCGTCACGCAAGGCCTGGACGTGGTTGAGCGCAGCGGAGAGGGTCGCATCGATGAACAAGAGACCAAATTCGTCGCCGCCGAGCCGGGCCAGGTAATGGTTTTCGCCCTCAACACGGCGCGCCATGATGGCGGTGAGGCGTTGCAGCAGGGCGTCGCCCGCACGGTGGCCGCAGGTGTCGTTCACCAGCTTGAAGCGGTCGAGGTCGATATAGCAGAACACGAAATGGCGAGGCGCATGTTGCGCGCTGTAGAGCGCGGCGGCGAGCTTGTCCTCCATGGCGCGGCGGTTCCACAGGCCGGTGAGATGGTCGCGTTCGGCCTGCCAGGCCAGACGCTGCATCAGGCTGCGCCGCTCGGTCTCGTCCTGGAACACCAGCACGCCGCCCTGGATGCGGCCGTCGGCCGAGTGAATCGGGGCAGCTGTATCGCTGATCGCAATGGTCGAGCCGTCGCGCCGGCGGATCAGGGTGTGGTTGTCCAGCTCGACCACGGTGTCGCGCATGAGCGCAGTTTCCAGCGGATTCGGCACAGCATCGCCGCTGCGTTCCTCGATCAGCGGCATCACCTCCGACACGCGCTTGCCGCGCGCCTGCTCGCTGGCAAAACCGGTCAGTTCCTCGGCCTTGGGGTTGAGGAATTCGATCAGCCCCTGGGCGTCGGTCACCAGCACGGCGTCGCCGATGGATTCGAAGGTCACGCGCAGACGTTCCTTTTCCACCATCAGTTCGGCGTGTTCGTGTTCCAGCGCCGCCACCAGTTTGCCAACATGGTCGGCCATGTGATTGAACGCGAGCTTGGTTTCGCGCACTTCTGGCGGCGAACCGGAGACCAGGCGAGCCCGGGCAGCGAAATTGCCCGACTCGATCGCCCGGGCGGCCTGACGCAGTTCGTACAGGCCGCGCAAACTCACGCTCAGCAGCCAGCGCATCAGAATCAGCGTCACGACGAGACTGCCCAGCGCCAGCAGGGTAAAGCGCACACTCATGGACCACAGGTCGCGCATGGCATTCGCCGGGTCGAGCGCCACCATCAGCGTGCCATAGGACTCCCCACCGATTTCGATTTCGGCCTGCGCCCGCGCCACCCGGGTGTCGATCAGCGTGTCGAACCAGGCGGGATACTCGTGCACGCGCGGCGGCGTACGCGCCTCGATCAGCAGCTTTTGTGTCGCATAGCGCGCCTCCAGCAGGTGGAATCGTTCAACCCGGCTGCGTATCGTCTGCTCGATGGCAGGGTAGTCGCGCAGCAGCACCTGGTCCTGGATCGCCGTCTTGAGCGCGGACAGTTCCCGCTCCGCCCCGAGCTGCAACTGCGTCTGCACGCGCTCGATCAGTGGCACCCCCAGCACGCCCAGCGCCACACCGTATATGACGCCCACCAGCACGAACATCGCGCCGAGAATACGGTTGGACAGACTGACGCGCGCGGACCGCGTCTCACTCATTGACGAGCACCCGGGTATGGCGGAAAAACGCACGATAGTTGGTGTAGTCGGCATCGTCGGCCTGCACGAAGCCACGCGGCTTGGTCTGGCCAATGGCCTGCGCCGCCGCGTTCAGCACGCGCTGGCCTTCCGGGTCGTCGGTCATGCCGACAAAGGCCCGCCGCACCTTCTCGCCGTCAGCCTGACTGACCCGTGGCGAGGCCATCACGGCCAGGTCGAAATAGGGCTCCGATTCGCTGAGCACCCGATACTTCAGGCCATTCTTCAGGGCAAAATCGGCCATCACCTGATGGTTCACGCCGGCAGCGGCCACCTGGCCCGACATCAGTTGTCCCATCGCCGCCTCCTGGTTGCCAGCGAACAGCGGCGTCACCTTCACCCCGGCACGCAGCAAGGCGTCGTGGGGCACGTAATAGCCGACGAAGGCATAGGGGTTGGGATAGGCCACGGTCTGCCCGGCCAGATCCTGCAGGCTGCGGGCCGGCGCATCTTCCCGCACCACGATCTGCCCGCGTATGCCACGCGAATCCTGGCGCGCCAGCACGCGCCAGCCCAGCGCCGCACGCCTGGGCGTGAAAAGGTGGTTGGTGTAGGCAAAGTCGAGCTTGCCGGCGACCACGCGGTCGGTGGTTTCGTTGGCGGTACGCCCGATGTGCAGTTCCAGTGGCACCCCCGAACGGGCCGATACGTAGCTGAGGATGGGATTCCAGTAGGCGGCGGTCGCCTGCAGGCTGCGCTGGTTGAGCACGCCAAAGGCGTACGGCGCGGCCGCATGCGACAGGGCACTGGCCAACAGGGCCCAGGCGAATATGAAGCTCTTCAATGTTGTCTCCATCAGATTGCGTCACCGACGCACCCGATTCTTGTTTTATGGCTGGCGAGTGTACTCGTTATCGGATTGCCTCCCCAATACCTGTAGGGCCTGCCGCTGCTAGAATCGACGGGACTATCTGCCAGGAGCGCGCCATAGACTGCCTGCTGTTCATCGATGGGGACATCCGTCCCCTTCCCTTCGACGACATCAGTGAACACGTCGGGCTGACCGGGCGCTTCATCTGGGTCGAACTCAACACGCCGGATGCCAGCCGCGTGGCCAGCCTCGGCGCGGAACTCGGGCTGCACGCCCTGGCACTGGAAGACGCCATTTCCACCCACCAGCGCTCCAAGCTGGAGGAATACGACACCCACCTGTTCATTGCCACCCGCACCGCCCAGCTGTGGGAAACCCGCATGGAGCTAGGCGAAACCCACCTCTTCATCGGCAGGAACTACGTCGTCGCCATCCGCCACGACAGCGGGGCCGGCTACCAGCGTGTGGTCGACCGGCTCAAACGCCACCCGTCCGGACTCACAGCCGGCCCGCCCTACGCGCTTTATCTGGTGCTCGACCTCATCGTCGACCAGTTTCATCCGGTCGTGGACGCCATGCAGGACCGCTTCCATGCGCTGGAAAGCCAGCTGATGCATGGTGAACGCACGGGTCGCCATCTGCTGCAACGTCTCTACGAAATGAAGCGCGACCTGATCGCCCTGCGCGACGCGGTCGAGCCCATGCAGGACATCGCCCAGGATCTCATCCGCCTGCACCCCGAACTGTGCAGCAAGGAACTGCGGCCGTACTACCGCGACATCCACGACCACGCCATCCGGGTGTCCGGCACGATCGACCGGCTGCGCGCCGCCACCAACGACGCGATGCAGTTCCACCTCGCCTCGCAGTCGGTGAAACAGAACGAATCGGTGCAGAAGCTCGCCGGCTGGGGCGCGCTGCTGGCCTTGCCGACCGTGGTGTTCAGCCTCTACGGCATGAACTTCGAGTACATGCCCGAGCTGAAATGGCCCTGGGCCTATCCCACCCTGCTGGCATTGACCGGGGCCGGCATGGCGCTGCTGTATCGCAGGCTGAAGAAACGCGGCTGGATCTAGTGGTCTGCTTCCGATTTGTGAATAACGCCGCCTCCCGTCAGGACAAAATTGCACAGGGAGGGAAGGGGAGGGTTGAGGGTTTCCTCTCTTGCCTCCCTGTGAACCTGCACTTCAAAATCTTACAAAGAGGACAAGTGGTTCAAGAGGGATTCCTCCTGTCCTCTTGTCCTCTTTGTAAATAACGCCGTCCGTCAGTCGGAAGCTGGCCACTGGCGGCCAGGATCATTGCCAGACAGCACGCACGTAACGCACATGCGTACCTTCGGCTCCCCGCACCAGCCATACAAGATGCAGGGCACCGGTTTCATCCAGCGTCAGCAGCGGATCGGTCTGTTCACCGGGGCCGCTCGCGGCGGGAACGGCGGTGTCGCCGTCGAATGCCGCCCCGGTCCAGGTCGACAGCCACACATCCGGGGTGCCATCGCGCGCATCGTCCCAGGCCACGACGAGGCGCGCGTCCTGCGTCGCCACACTGGCATGCCACTGCGCCATGTTGTCGCCGAAGCTGTCCTGCACGCGCAGGTTTTTTCCCACCCGCCCGTTCGTGTCGAACGCGGCGTAAACGTCATAGCCGGCGAGAAAATCCCGCTTGTCGAGCCACACGGCCACGCTGCCGTTTTTACCCCAGGGCGCGAGCGAGGGCCGCATCGCGCCCAGCCCCGCGCCCAGGCCATCGACCCGCCCGCTGCGCTGGTCGCTGAGCCGTGCAACCGGCGCAAAATCGAGCGTGCCCGCCTGGGCGCGGCTGCCATACGGCACGGTGTGCTGGTTGCGGCGATCCTCCCAGATCGCCACCACGTCGCCCGCAGAGGTCAGGGCCAATGCCGGCCACGCCTGATCGTTTGCCGGTTCGGCGGTTTCGACCGGGCGCATGTTCTGCACCGTGATGCGCTCGCCCGCTATCGCCAGTACGGCCACGACGATGCGCGTGTGACGACCGGCCTGTTCGGCCCAGGCGGCCCGCACCTGGCCCTCACGGGTGGCCAGCGTGATCTGTGACGCCGGGGCGGTGCTCAAGCGCAGCGGCGTACCCGCCGGCAATACGCGGACCCAGACTGCGCCGCCGGATTCCCAGGCGGCCAGGAACCGTCCGGTGCTGTCCAGTGCCGCCAGCACGGGCTCGTAGCACTCGCCCTCACTTACGGCAATTTCCGCCGCAAAAGCCGACGCATCGGCCGGTTTGAGTGCAGCCTGACAACGCGGCACACCGCTGCGGTTATCCTCCCAGACCACGCCCACGGTGCGCCCCGAGACGGCGATTCCCTTGCGGTTGGCCGATTCGACGTGGGGAAATATCGATGGGCCGATTGCCCGGCTGACCTCCAGCGGCGCATCCCATTGCCAGGCAGCCTGGGTTGTCCCCGCCAGCAGCATCAGCAGACAGGCCAGGCACCCGGCGCGCATCATGATTGGCTTCCCAGAAATTCGAGCAGGGTCTGCGTCTTGTAGTGGCCGCCGCGCACGTAACGGTCATAGTCCCGGAAATCGCGCACGGTCTTGAACCCGGGCACCTGCACGATCTTGTCGCCCTGCGGGGTGAGATAGACGAACAGCGGCGTGGCAAAGGCGTTCAGGCGCACCCCCAGCTCGGCCTCGGTGATGCGCTCACCAGTGGGCAGCGTGATCCGCCTGCCGGATTCGGCATCGACGTAGACCAGCACGTAATGCTCGCTGTACAGGGCCTTGAGCCCGGCATCGGAGAAGGTTTTCTGGTTGGTGTGGTCACACCAGGCGCAGCCGTATCGGCCGAAATACAGGAACAGGGGCTTGCCCGATGCCTTGGCCGCCGCCAGCCCGGTGTTGTAGTCGACGAACGGATAGCCCTTGGGCGGGTCGGCCCAGGCGAGGACGGGGGCGCACAACAGCCAGGCAGCGAGCAACAGCGGTTTCATGGATCGTCTCCTCTTGTCGTGCCCTGCATTCTGATAAATTCGGAAGCCTTCGCCATCCTCCTTTCCGACCATATGTCCCACGATTCCGTTCGCATCGGCCTGGTTTCGATCAGCGACCGCGCCAGCCAGGGTGTCTACGAAGACCAGGGTCTCCCGGCCCTGCAGGACTGGCTGGGCAGCACGCTGGAAAACCCGGTCGAATTCCTTACCCGGCTGATCCCGGACGAGCAGGCCCTGATCGAATCCACACTCATCGAACTGGCCGACACGGCACACTGCGCGCTGGTTCTGACCACCGGCGGCACCGGCCCCGCGTTGCGCGATGTCACGCCGGAAGCGACGCTGGCAGTGGCGCACAAGGTGCTGCCCGGCTTTGGCGAGGCCATGCGTGCGGTATCGCTGAAATATGTGCCGACCGCGATCCTGTCGCGTCAGGTCGGCGTCGTGCGCGGAGGTTGTCTCATCCTCAACCTGCCCGGCCAGCCCAAGGCCATCAAGGAAACGCTGGACGGCATCTTCGCCGCCGTGCCCTATTGCATCGACCTCATCGGCGGTCCTTATCTCGAAGCCCGGCCGGCGACAGTCGCGGTGTTCCGGCCCAAATCCGCGCTGCGCAAGGCCTGACCGGCCCGTACCCGGTCAGGTGCCGCCATAACGCCGCTGGAACGCGGCGTCGAGATTGATTTCACGAGCGGTTTTTGCGCCGATCAGACAGGCAGCCAGACTGTCCGGCATCACCAGTTGACCGGACGCATTCACGTAACGCCCCGCCATGATTTCGGCTTCGCGTTGCGGTGCGCCCTCGCCCCGCGCCGGGTCGGCGACGCCATCCGGGTACACCGGATATCCGCCCGCGCCGTATTTGTCGGTGGCTCCCAGGGTGTGCAGCAGTTCATGCGCGATCACCAGATTGTTTGCGCCACGCTGGCCTGGGTCGGCATAGGCATGGACCACACCGATCAGGCCTTTTTGCAAACCCAGTGAATGCTTCAGCGCAACGCCCTCCTGCGGCGCGTGATACAGCACATAGAGCTTCACCGTACCCAGTTCGGGCAACCACTGGCCGGACTGCCGATACACCCACAGGCGCAGTTTCAGGCTCCAGATCATGGTCTGCACCACATTGCCGCCGTCCGGCGGGGCGGGCGGAATGGCACGCGACGCCGGTTGCAGTTGGACATGCAGGGCAGGCGAAATCTTCACCCCGTACCGTGCGGTTTCACGTTCCAGAAAATGATTGATCTCGGCAAATTCCCCGGCCCTGAGCGCCGCGACAGTGTCGGCTGCCGCTGCCGATCCGTCGCCGTTGATCGGCGTCAACTCCACGAGCAGCGGGCTGCGCCAGCCACGCGCCATGTCCTGCTCCAGCCAGGTGAGGCCCACTGCCGCGACCAGCAGGCCGAGCAGGACAAGGATGCGTATGCGGCGAAATCTCATGGTGAGGGCAGGCAGTGTGCGCGCAGCCGCCGACACCGGCCGGCTGCGCATGTGTCAGGGTTTGGCCGCGCCCAGGCTCATCGTGCTGCCGACGAATTTATCCTTGAGCGACTGCTTGTCCGGCGCGGCCACGGTGACGCGCGTGGCTGCCAGGCCCAGCTTCAGCAGCTCGTCGCGCGCCGCTTGCCCGCGTGCCTGACCCAGCTTCACCAGTGCGTCGCCGGGCAGTTGGGTTTGCTGCGTGAGCCGCTCCAGCAGCTCGGCGTGGAACGCCGACGGCGGGCCGTCCGCACGCGTCTTGAAGCGGCGCGCAAGGCGCTCGACGGTTTCGTTCTCCATCACGCGCGCTGCCGCCCCGGCGGTCTTGTCCTGGAAACCCGCACGCAGTTTCTGGTAATCGTCCTTGCCGGCGGCGGCGATGTAACGGTCTTCCAGCCAGGTCTGGATCTTGTACAGATTGAGGTCGACCGGCCCTGGTGCCTCGCCGGCCGCCAGCCGGATACCGGCCACCTTCGCCGCTTCCAGCCGGATGGCCTGCACCTGCAACGCACGCGTATCGGCCTCGGGATCGAAGCCGGGGGTGATCGTCAGGGTGAGAACCGGACGCTTGGCCAGCGCGTCGGACAGGGTTTTCAGCTTGCCCTGTTCCGGAGGCAGCAGCGCGCTGCTGCCGGGATCGAACACCACGGCCTCGAATTTTTCCGCGTCGCCACCAAGCAGTTTGCCCAGAGCACGGAAGGGCGCGGTCACCAGTTTGGTCAGCACATTGACGATGGCTTTCCAGATGATCTTGCCGTAGCTGAACTGCGGGTCATCGAGGCTGCCCGACACCGGCAGGTCGAGGTCGATGACGCCGTTGCTGTCTTCCAGCAGGGCAATCGCCAGGTCGAGCGGCAGGTTCATCGCGTCGGGGCTGTCCACACGCTCGCCGAGTTTCAGCTTGTTGACGATGAACTTGTTCTCGCCCGCCAGCTGGCGCTGCTTGATCTTGTATTCGAGATCGACCGAGAGCGTGCCGGAATCGATGCGCCGCCCGGCGAACTTGCCCGAGTACGGCGTGAGATTGGCCATTTCCAGATTGCGGAAAGCCAGCGTGAGATCGGTGAACTCGGTGGCCTGGAACGGCTGGAGGGTACCGCGCACACGCGCCGAACCGTAGTCGTCGACCTTGCCGTCGAGCTCGACCTGTGCCGTGGTTTTCGTATCGGTGGACAGGCCGGTGACCACGCCCGAGAGCCCGTGCATGCGCGTACCGAACTGCGGGGTGAGCGAAAGATCGGCGAATTCGGCATTGGCCCCGACGATGCGCACACGCTCGATGGCCACGGGGAACGCCGGCTCGGCAGCGGGCTGGGATGCGGGGGGCCTGGCGGCTTCAGGCCTGGCTACTTCAGGTTTGGCGGCTCCCGGTTGGGCCGGCGCGGCTGTCGCCCCGGCGGGTTCGCTGCTGCGCAGGATGCGTTTGAGGTTGATCGACTTGTCTTCGAAGATGATGACCTTGCCGAACGCATTTTCGGCGAGCAGCTCGGTCATGCGCAGCCGGTTGGGCGAGAGCGCGAGATCGAGCGAATCAGACGAGAGTTTCTTCCAGCCGAGGAAGGCCTCGCCGGTGTCTTCCTCGGTGATGGCGAGGTCGTCCACGGCAAAGCCGCCGTCGAAATCGACCCGGGTGCCGGCCTTGCCGGGGGCAAAGGCGAGCTTGCCGCGCGTGGACGCGGCACCGGATTGCAGGTCGAGGCGGGCGATCTGGTTGACGTAAGGCGCGAAGGGCTTGAGCGACAGGCCGACCAGTTTCAGGTCGAGTTTGCCCTGGCTCTTGCCTGGTGTGACGCTGCCGCTGGCAGAAAAACGCCCGCCCTGCTTCAGGGCAAAACCGGCTTCCACCGGTACCGGACGGTCGAGATCGAGACTCAGGTCACGCAGGGCGACGCGGCCCTGCGTGAGATCCAACTGCACGGGTTTGGCCGGCGACTCATCGACGATGCCTACGTCGATGCCCTCGATGGCGAAGCGCGCCAGACTCAGCGCAAAGGCCTGGCCGGATGCGGCTGCCGGTCTGGCAGCCGGCGCGGCTGGCGCTGCCGCGCCGGGCGCTTTCCTGAGGATGCCGGCCCAGTTGATCTGCTTCTGCTTGTCGAGCCGCAGTTCGGTGCGCACGCCCTGGAGTTCGACTGCGTCCACGTCGAGCTGCTGCTCCGCCAGTTTCAAATTGGCATTGACCAGCGCAGCACGCGCCAGCGACGCGACTTCGCGCGCGCCGGACTGCACCCGCACCGGACCCAGGGTGGCGTTGACCGGCCCGACCACGAGCGCGGGACGCGCGCCGACTTCGCCCGCCAGCGACGCCGTCAGCCCGAAGCCCTCGGCCGAGACCGAAAGCGGGGTGGCAAACCCCCGGTCGGTGAAACGCGCAGCCCAGTCGGCGACGCTGATCTCACGCACCGCAAGCGACCAGGCGGACGGCGCGGCAGCAGGCTGGGGGGTGGCCGGCTGGGAAACGGCTGGTGCCGGCCCGGCCGCCGGGTCGGCCTCCGGCGCGCCTGCATCCGCTTCGAACAGGGTCTGCCAGTCGAGGGTGCCATTGGCCTGCCGGGTCGCGGCGAGTCGCCCGCCCGCCAGGCTCACATTCGCCACCGCCACCTTGCGCGCGGCAAGATCGAGGCTGGCATTGCCGATGCGGGCTTCGGTCAGTTGCAGGACCGGGTCGCCGCCCTCGCGCGGCGTTACCGCCACATCGTTCAGCACGAGGTTGGCCCCATCGATGCGCACCCAGGGCTGGTCATTGCCCGCCGCGTCGCGCACCAGGGCAAAACGGTAGTTCAGCCCCGCTGCAACCGTGCCGGTGGGCACGTCGAACTTGCGCGGGCTTTTGATCGCGCGCAGCAACTTGGCGATCCGCACGCTTTCCAGGCCCAGCGAGCCGTTCGACGCAAGCGGGTTGAGCGCGATGTCGCCTTTCCACTTGAGGGTGCCGCCCTGCTCCGGCAGCTTCGCGGCAATCAGGTAATCGCCCCGATCCTCGGGCAGGGTGGACAGCCCGTCGAGTTCGATGCCCAGTGGCCGCAACGACACACGGAAAGGCTTGCCGGCCCGGTTGGCGTCGATGTAGTCGATATCGCCGTCGCTGATCCGGATGTGATCGATCAGCACGCGCGCCATGCTGTCCGAAGGCGGGGTCTTGTCCTCGGCCAGCTTGTCGAGCAGGGTCTGCCAGTTGAGTCGCCCCCCGCGTTCGACCTCGAAGGTGGCGCGCGGCTTGTCGAGCTGGATATCCTGGATGCGCCACGCCCAGCGGAACAGCCCTGTCGTGCCCACGTTGAGATAGAGCCGCTCGAATCCCGCGAGCGGGGTGCCGTTCGGTTCGGCCAGCTGAAGTCCGCTGATCGTGGCTTCCAGGGTGAGGGGGTTGAATTTCACGTCCTGCACGGACAGCTGGCTGGCAAGTTTTTCCTGGCCGATCCACGGCACCAGCCTCTGGGCCAGCGGGTTGACCAGAAAAAACCCGAACAGCAGGTAGGCCCCGAACAGTCCCGCCACAATCAGGAACGGCAGGCTCAGGAGGATTTTCAGGATGCGGGCCGGCATGAACATCTCCAGTTGGGCATGTCGCGCCCGGCGCGCTGCCCTTTCATTAGCGTGTGGCCTAACTATATCGCCTGCCATCGGCGCGACAAACCGGGGATTGCAAATTTGTATGCGGAGCGCGCTTGCCGCCGGTGTGGCGGCGTGGCAAGGTGCGCGAAAAATGCACGCCGGCCGCCAGTCCCGAATGCCGGCGTGACTTGAGGGAGAAACCCCGCATGTCTTTCGCTCGCCTGTTCCTGTGCCTGGTGCTGTGCGTGGTTGCCGGGTTTGCCCGTGCCGAATCTGCACCGCCTGCCGAGCCCCCGTCCGGCACGCCGCTGGTGATCGGCCACCGCACCCTGCATGTGTTCCATGCCCCGGCGGGGCTGTTCACTGCGGCGGAACGGGCCGCGAGCGCAAAGCGGCGCATCGAGCAGGCGCTGTCGCGCAGGGGCGAGGGTTGGACTTCGGTCCGCCCCACCGAGCATGGCCTGATGGTCGAACTCGACGGCCAGCCCATGTTCGTGGTGATGCCCGGCGACGCCGTGGCAGGCTCGGGCGACACACCAGCCGGACTGGCCAACCAGGCGTCGCGCGCGTTGCAGAAAATCTGGGCCGAATCACACGAACGGCGCGACGCGCGGGCGCGCATCGACGCCCTGCTGAAACTGGCCCTGGCGAGTGTCGTGCTGGTTGCCAGCCTGGCGGTGGCGCTCTGGCTTGCCCGCTGGCTGCGAGCCCGTGTCGTGTCGCGATTGCGGCGCTGGATGCAGGGACGGGCGGCCACCCCGGTTGGCCGCCGCATGGCGGCGGTGGTTCCGGCCCTGTTCGACCGCCTGCTGTTCCTCGCCACCTGGCTGTTCGGTCTGCTGCTGCTGTTTGTATTCCTCACCTACAGCCTGGCGCTGTTCCCGGAATCCCGCCCGGCCGGGGAAGCCCTTGCGCGTTCCTTCGGCCAGCTGGCCGCCGACGCCTTCCATGCCAGCGCCCACGCCTTGCCCGGCATGTTCATCGCCGCGCTGATTTTTCTGGCGGCCTGGGTGGCCACGCGCGTATCCAGCGAATTTTTCGCCAGTGTGCAGGCCCGTTCCGCCGACCAGCCCGGACTCAATGCCCACACCGCGCCCGCCACGCGGCGCATCGTCAATGCAGCGTTGTGGCTGTTTGCGCTGGCCATGGCTTACCCCTACCTGCCCGGTTCGCATACCGAGGCATTCCGCGGACTATCCGTGATGCTCGGCCTGATGGTATCGATCGGTGCCGCCAGCGTGGTGAGCCAGATCGCCAGCGGCATCCTCATCGTCTACACCTATGCGCTGAAGCAGGGCGAATACGTGCGCATCCAGGACCACGAGGGCACAGTATCCGAGGTCAGCCTGTTCGTGACACGGCTGCGCACCGGCCACGGCGAGGAAATCGCCATTCCCAATGCGCTGGTGCTGGGTAACGTGACGCGCAACTTTTCGCGCGCGGCACCGGGCGGGCGCTATGTGCTCGACACCACCGTCACCATCGGCTACGACGCGCCCTGGCGGCAGGTCCACGCCCTGCTGACCGAGGCGGCCCGGACAATCCCCGAAATCATGCAGGACCCGGCTCCCTACGTGGTGCAGACCGCGCTCTCGGATTTCTACGTGGAATACAAGCTGGTGGTACAGGTGGGGGCGGATGTGCCGGCAACGCGCGCCCGCGTGGCCAGCGACCTGCACGCCGCCATCCAGGATGCCTTCAACCGCCACGGCGTGCAGATCATGTCGCCGCATTACGAAGCCGACCCCGCCGCGCCCAAACTGGTGCGCGAAGCCGACTGGCACACGCCGCCGGCGCGCCAGGGCGACTGAACCGGTTGCGCGCGCTCAGTCGCGCGCCTGCTGGACCTCGCGGATGACGCGAAAGATTTCGCGAAACGCCCTGGGCGGTTTGTTGCGCGCCGCTTCATCACGCGCGTTGCGGATGAGCTGGCGCAGGTGGGTGGCGTCGGCGTCGGGAAACTGGTTGAGAAACAGCGTCAGCGCCTCGTTGTCGGCGATGAGCTTTTCGCGCCATTTTTCGGCCTGGTGCAGCTTCGCGTTCTCGGCGGCGGATACGCCATTGAACACGTCGAGCTGGGCCTGGATGGGGGCGGGATCGATGCTGCGCATGAGTTTGCCGATGTACTGCTTCTGCCGGCGCAGCGCGCCGTTCTGGGTGATCTTGCGGCAATCGGCCACGGCGGCCCGCAGATCGTCCGGCAGCTCGATGCGCTTGAACTGCGCGTCGGGCAGTTTCACCAGAACTTCGCCCAGCGCCTGCAAGGCTTCGACCTCGCGCTTGATCTGGCTTTTGCTGGGGCCGTCGTAGACTTCATCGGGGTCGAACTGGAGCTCGGCATCAGGGTCGATCAGGCGCACGGTCGGGCTTTCGGTTGCTGTTATCATCGCCATTGTAGTTTCCCCGCATCATAAAAACGCATCCACCGCGCCCCAACGCCCATGTCCAGCTCCCAATTCAGCTACACCCGCGAGCAATTCGCCTCGCTTGCGCAGCGCGTCATCGACCACGCCATGAAAAACGGTGCGACCGCCGCCGATACCGAAATCTCGGAAGGCGTCGGCCAGAACGTGTCGGTTCGCAAGGGCGAAATCGAGACCATCGAATACAACAAGGACAAGGGCGCCGGCGTCACCGTCTACATCGGCCAGCGGCGCGGCCATGCGTCCACCTCCGACCTCAGCGAATCGGCCCTGAAGAGCGCGGTGGACAAGGCCCTGACCATCGCCCGCTACACCGCCGAAGACGAGGCCGCCGGCCTTGCGGACGCCAACCGGCTGGCAAAGAACCCGCCCGACCTCGATCTCCATCACCCCTGGGCGCTGTCGGTGGAAGAAGCCGCCGAACGCTCGCGCGTCTGCGAGGCGGCCGCGCTGGCTGTGGACAAGCGGCTCACCAATTCGGAAGGCGCGGGGGTGTCCACCCACACGTCGCACTTCATCTACGCCAACAGCCTGGGATTCTGCGACGGCTACGCCAGCTCACGCCACGGCATCTCGGTGGCGGTGATCGGCGAAGACCAGGACGCGATGCAGCGCGACTACTGGTACAGCAGCGCGCGCGACGGCCATCTCCTCGACGCGCCCGAAACCGTGGGCCGCATCGCCGGCGAACGTACGGTGCGCCGGCTGAACGGGCGCAAGCTGGACACGCGCACCTGCCCGGTGGTGTTCGAGGCCCAGATCGCCACCGGCCTCATCGGCAATTTCGTCGCCGCAGTCTCGGGCGGCAGCCTCTACCGCAAGTCGTCCTTCCTGCTCGACAGCCTCGGCAAACCCGTGTTCGCCCCGCACATCAGCATCCGCGAAACGCCTTTCGTGCGCGGCGGACTGGGCAGCGCCCCCTTCGACTCGGAAGGCGTGGCCTGCATGGAACGCGATATCGTCAAAAACGGCGTGGTCGAAGGCTATTTCCTCTCCAGCTATTCCGCGCGGAAACTCGGCATGGCCAGCACCGGCAACGCCGGGGGCAGCCACACGCTCACCGTCTCGCACGGTGACCTCGACCTGGCCAGCCTGCTGCGCGAAATGGGCACCGGCCTGTTCGTCACCGAGCTGCTTGGCCAGGGGGCCAATATGGTCACCGGCGACTATTCGCGCGGCGCGGCCGGGTTCTGGGTGGAGAACGGCGAGATCCAGTATCCGGTCGAGGAAATCACCATAGCCGGCAACCTCGCCGACATGTTCAAGGGCATCGTCGCCATCGGCCGCGACGTCGAACGGCGCAGCTCCAAGCAGGTCGGCTCCATCCTCATCGACCACATGACGGTGGCCGGCAACTGACATGCAGCCGGCGGCAGCACGCCCCTGGCTGGCGCTGTTTGTCCTGCTCTTGCTCGCCGGCTGCGAGCGCGCCCCCACCCTTTCCAGGCTCAATCCCCACGATGTCATCGTCGCCTTTGGTGACAGCCTCACCTACGGCACGGGCGCGGCACCCGAATCCGCCTACCCGGCCGTGCTGGCGGGTCTGACCGGGCGCACGGTCATCAATGCCGGCGTGCCCGGCGAGACCACCGCCGACGGCCTGAAACGCCTGCCCGGCGTGCTCGCCGAACACAAACCCCGGCTGGTATTGCTCTGCCTGGGTGGCAACGACCTGTTGCGCCGCATACCCGAAACCGAGACCGAGACCCACCTGCGCCTGCTCGCCCGCACCATCCGAGAAAGCGGCGCGGAGCTGGTGCTGATCGGCGTGCCCGAACCCCGACTGTTCGGTGGGGCCGCCCCCGTCTATGCCCGGCTGGCCGGGGAACTCGGCGTGCCGCTGGAGGAAGCGGTGTTTGTCGATGTGCTGAAGGACAATCGCCTGAAATCCGACCCCGTCCACGCCAACGCGGCCGGCTATCGTGTGGTGGCCGAACGGCTGGCCGAATTCCTGAGAGAATCCGGCGCACTGTAAACAGGGACTCCCGCATGAATGGACTGCTCGCCCTTGCCCGCCTGATCGACCGGCTGACCGAGACCGTCGGCCGCGCTGCCATCTGGATCGTCCTGATCGCCACGCTGATCTCGGCGGGCAACGCCCTCGCCCGCTATGTGCTGGGCGAAAGTTCGAACGCCTGGCTGGAAATCCAGTGGTACCTGTTCGGGGCCATGTTCCTGCTGACCGCCGGCTACACGCTCAAGCACAACGGCCACGTGCGCATCGACATTTTCTACAACCGGCTCGGGCCGCGCGGCCAGGCCTGGACCGATCTGCTCGGTGGGCTGTTCTTCCTGCTGCCGATGGCCGTTCTGCTGGCCTGGCTGTCGTGGCCGATGTTTCATGAGGCGTGGGTCACGCAGGAAATATCGCCCGATGCCGGCGGGCTGGCGCGCTGGCCGGTGAAGCTGCTGCTGCCCGCAGGCTTTGCCCTGCTGGCGCTGCAGGGACTGGCCGAAGTCATCAAACGCATCGGCGTGCTGACCGGGCATCTCGTGCTCCCCCCCTCGCCGGCCGAGGGACACAACTGATGGAGAACCTCGCTCCCCTGATGTTCCTGGGCCTGGTGGTGTTTCTGCTGCTGGGCTACCCCGTGGCGTTTGCGCTGGCCGCAAACGGTCTGCTGTTTGCCGGTATCGGCCTGGCCGCCGGCTGGTTCGACCTCGCCCTGTTGCAGGCGCTGCCGGAACGCGTTTACGGCATTGTCGCCAACCCCACGCTGCTGGCGATTCCCTTCTTTGCCTTCATGGGTCTGATCCTCGAACGCTCGGGCATGGCCGAGGATCTGCTCGACACCATCGGCCAGCTTTTCGGTTCGCTGAAAGGCGGGCTGGCCTACGCGGTGATTCTGGTCGGCGGCTTGCTGGCGGCGACCACCGGCGTGGTGGCCGCCACCGTCATCGCCATGGGCCTCATCTCGCTGCCGGTGATGCTGCGCTACGGCTATGACAAAAGACTGGCGTCGGGCGTCATTGCCGCCTCGGGCACGCTGGCGCAGATCGTGCCGCCCTCGCTGGTGCTGATCGTGCTGGCCGACCAGTTGGGCGCATCGGTGGGCGACATGTACAAGGGCGCGCTCCTGCCCGGGCTCGGGCTCATCGGCCTCTATCTGGGGTTTATCTTCCTGCTGACCCTGTTCCGTCCGCAGCTCGTGCCTGCCATGCCGGCGTCGGCACGCACCCTGCACGGCTCGGCGCTCGGGATGCGCGTGCTCACCACGCTGGTGCCGCCGCTGGTGCTGATCTTCCTGGTGCTGGGCACCATTTTCCTCGGCGTCGCCACCCCCACCGAAGGCGGTGCCATGGGCGCAGCCGGTGCCCTGCTGCTGGCGTGGGCGCGCGGACGACTCACCCGCCTGCAACTGACGCAGGCGATGGACAGCACCACCCGGCTCACCACCTTCGTCATCTTCATCCTCATCGGTTCGACCATCTTTACCCTGGTCTTCCGCGGGCTTGATGGCGACATCTGGGTGGAACACCTGTTCAGCCACCTGCCCGGCGGCGTGCTCGGCTTCCTCATCGCGGTCAATCTGCTGGTCTTCGTCCTGGCGTTCTTTCTCGATTTCTTCGAGATCGCCTTCATCGTCGTGCCGCTGCTCGCGCCAGTGGCCTACAAGCTGGGCATCGATCCCATCTGGTTCGGCGTGATGCTGGCGGTGAACATCCAGACCGCCTTCATGCACCCGCCTTTCGGCTTTGCCCTGTTCTACCTCAAGAGCGTGGCCCCGAAATCGATCCGTACCGCCGACATTTACTGGGGGGCCCTTCCCTTCCTGATCATCCAGCTGCTGATGGTGGCGATGGTTCTGGCATTCCCGCAGATTGTCCTGCGCGACGCCCCTGCCGACGCCAGCAGCGTCACCGAAATCCCCATCACCGTCGACCCGGACGCGAACTTCCTGCCGCCCGAGTGGCGTTAGCCACCCATCCTGGCTGCGGACGCAGCCGCCCGCCCCAAAACCCTGTTTGTCCATGACATACAGGGTTTTTTATTTACCATACGTGTCAATAAACAACATTGTCATGGACAAAATGAAATTTGGCATTGACACACGATCGACATAACTAATATTCTAATATTCAGTTTTTTGATTCTTTTTATCCCCCAACCCTGGAGCATTCCATGAAACTCGTCCACGCCCTCGTTCTTGCCTCCCTCACGGTTTCCAGCTCCGCTTTCGCCCTGGGCGATCCCGTTGCCGGTGAACGCAAGGCTTCCAGCTGCGCTTCCTGCCACGGCAGCGCCAGCTTCCCCGGCATGTTCCCGCTGGTCCAGCTGGCAGGCCGCGACGCTGACAAGCTCGCCACCAAAACCAACAAGTACCGCAGCGGCAAGCTCTTCTCGCCGCTGATGAACATGTCGGTGATGGGTCTTTCCGACAAGGACGTGGAAGACATCTCGGCCTACTACCAGAAGCTGGGCAAGCCCTTCCTGCCGATGACCGGCATTCGCGGCGACGAAGACATCACGGCCGCCAAGTAAGCCATCCATGACGCGCGCCGGACACGTCGCGCATCGCGTCTATGACCCCGTGCTGCGCATGCTGCACGGGGTCAATGCTTTGTTGATCGTGCTTCTGGGGGCGGGCGGCGTGGCCGCAGACAATCTGTCGCCCGGCGCAACGCGGGCCTGGCTCCACGACACGCATGGCATTCTCGGCGCGGCACTCGTCGTCGGTCTGCTGTGTCGCCTGGCCTGGGGCTGGGCCGGCCCGACGCACGCGCGCTGGCGCGACCTCTGGCACCCGGCTGACTGGCGCGCCCATCTGGCCCGGGGCCGCCTGTTCACCCCCCCGGCGCGCCCCGGCCACCATCCGGTAGCCAGCCTGGCTTACCTGGCTGTCTATGCACTGCTCGCTGCCCTGGCCGCGAGCGGACTGAGCCTGCTGGCCAGCACACAGGGCACGGGGCCGCTGGCTGCCGTGTTTGCCTGGGATGCCCGGCTGACCACCTGGCTGGCCGATCCGCACCGGCTGGCTGGCTGGGCCGTGCTGTTCTTCGTCTGTGTCCATCTCACCGCGCTGGTCCTGCATGCACGCCTGCACCGCGTGCCTGTGGCCCAGAGCATGTGGAATGGCGTGCAATATCTGGAATCGAAATGAAAACCCTCACCATCATTCTCACGCTAGGCACCGTCCTCGCGCTGCCCGCCCGGGCCGATAGCCCGCAGCAGATCCTTGCGCTCTACCAGCAACAGGCCGGATCGGCCTCGGCTGCGCGTGGGGAGGCTTTCTTCCACGCCAAGATCACACGCGACGGCCAGACCGAAAGCTGTGCGAGCTGCCACACCGACAACCCCAAGGCGATCGGCAAGACGCGCGCGAACAAGGCCATCGAGCCGCTCGCGCCGGTGGCGAATCGCGACCGCTTCACCGACCCCGCCAAGGTGGAAAAATGGTTCCGCCGTAACTGCAAGGATGTGCTGGCCCGTGAGTGCTCCGCGCAGGAAAAGGCGGATTTCGTGGCTTATCTGATTTCGGTGAAGTGACATGGGTTTGACCTGGAAAAACCTGGGCGTGCTGTTCGCCACGCTGGCAGCCAGCGGTGTGTGGCTGGGCACAAGCTGGGGCGACGGCGGCCCGACCCCGACGTTTTCGCCGGTCAGCCACAAGGCAACGGCAGCGGAATGCGCGGCCTGTCACATGGCCTATCCGGCTGGTCTGCTGCCTGTCCGCTCCTGGACGCGCATGATGCGCGAACTGGACAATCACTTTGGCGAGGATGCCAGCCTCTCGCCCGAGGAAACGCTGGCGATCACGCGTTACCTCACCGAAAACGCCGCCGACAGCACGCGCGCCAACGAACGGTCACGCCGCATTGCCGGCGGCATCGCGCCGGGCGACTCGCCACAGCGTTTTTCCGAAACCCCCTACTTCCGCTACCTGCACGACGAGGTGCCCGCCGGGGTGTGGAAACGTGCGAAAATCGCCAGCCGTGCGAACTGCATCGCCTGCCACACGCGTGCCGAATCCGGCAGCTTTGCCGAACGCGAAATCAAGATACCCAAGGAATAGAACAAGGAACCCTGCCATGTCCGAACTCATCATCGAAGACCTCGTCACCGGCAACGGCGACACGGCCGCCGCCGGCCAGTACGTATCCGTGCACTACACCGGCTGGCTCACCAACGGCAGCAAATTCGACTCCAGCCTGGATCGCAACGATCCCTTCGAGTTCAAGCTCGGCATGGGCCAGGTCATCCCCGGCTGGGATCAGGGCGTGGCGGGCATGCAGGTCGGGGGCAAGCGCAAGCTCACCATTCCGCCGAACCTGGGTTACGGCGCACGCGGCGCAGGCGGCGTGATTCCGCCCAATGCCACCCTGGTGTTCGAAGTGGAACTGCTGCGCGTCGGCTGATCCCGCTCGCCACATCCGCCACAGGCGGGGCCGGCAGTCGCCGCCCCGCCTGTGTCTTTTTACCCGAGTAGAATTCGCGCATGACCGCCCCGCTGTTCTCCCACCGCAAGCACTGGGCCGCCCGCTTCGGCACGGCCCCCTTCCTCCCGATGTCGCGCGAGGAAATGGCCGCGCTCGGCTGGGACGCGTGCGACATCATTCTGGTCACGGGCGACGCCTACATTGACCACCCGAGCTTCGGCATGGCGCTCATCGGGCGGATGCTGGAAGCGCAGGGCTATCGCGTCGGCATCATCAGCCAACCCGACTGGCACTCCGCCGAACCCTTCCGCGCTTTGGGCAAACCCACACTGTATTTCGGCGTGACGGCGGGCAACATGGATTCCATGGTCAACCGCTACACGTCGGACAAGAAAATCCGCTCCGACGACGCCTACACCCCGCACGCCGCGCCGAACAAGCGCCCGGATCGCGCCGTCACCGTCTACGCCCAGCGCTGCCGCGAAGCGTTTTCCGGCGTGCCGGTGATCATTGGTTCGATTGAAGCGAGCTTGCGCCGCATCGCGCATTACGACTACTGGAGCGACACCGTGCGCCGCTCGGTGCTCACCGATTCCAAAGCCGACTTGCTGATCTTCGGCAACGCCGAACGCGCGCTGCTCGACGTGACGCACCGGCTCGCGCGGGACGAAAAAATCAGCGAGATTCGGGACGTGCGCGGCACCGGCTTCATGGTGTCGCGGGAGTGGAAGCCGGCAGACGCATGGATCGAAGTCGCCTCCACCGAACTCGACACCCCCGGTGCCATCGACGCCCACGTAGATCCTTACGCGATGACGCCGTCCGCGCCGCAAGCTCAGGTTCCCGAAGGCGCAGCGCCGATCCGCCTCGTCCCCAAGGCCGAACGCCTCGCCGCCAAGCAGGCGGTGCGTGAACGCACCGTCGTCCGCCTGCCCGACTACGAGCAGGTGAAAAACAACCCCACGCTCTACGCCCACGCTTCGCGCGTGTTTCACCTCGAATCCAACCCCGGCAACGCGCGCTCGCTGCGCCAAGCCCACGGCGAACGCGACGTGTGGCTGAACCCGCCGCCGATTCCGCTGACCACGCCCGAAATGGACGCGGTCTACGACCTGCCCTACGCCCGCGCGCCGCACCCGGCCTACGGCGACGCGAAAATCCCCGCGTGGGAAATGATCCGCTTCTCGGTGAACATCATGCGCGGCTGCTTCGGCGGCTGCACCTTCTGCTCGATTACCAAGCACGAAGGCCGCATCATCCAGAGCCGTTCTGAAGACTCGGTCATCCGCGAGGTCGAAGCGATCCGTGACCGCACGCCGGGCTTCACCGGCGTCATTTCGGATCTGGGCGGGCCGACCGCGAACATGTACCGCATGGCATGCAAGTCGGAAAAGATCGAAAAAGCCTGCCGCCGCCTCTCCTGCGTCTACCCCGACATCTGCGACAACCTCAACACCGACCACACACCGCTCATCAACATGTACCGCCGCGCGCGGGCGCTACCGGGGATCAAGAAAATCCTCGTTAGCTCAGGCTTGCGTTACGACCTGGCCGTGCGTTCGCCGGAATACGTGAAAGAGCTGGTGCAGCACCACGTCGGCGGGTATTTGAAGATCGCGCCCGAGCACACCGAAACCGGCCCGCTCTCGAAGATGATGAAGCCCGGCATGGGCGCGTACGACCGCTTCAAGGAGATGTTCGAAGCGGCGTCGAGGGCGGTCGGCAAGAAGCAGTACTTGATTCCGTATTTCATCGCCGCACACCCGGGCACGACCGACGAAGACATGGTCAACCTCGCGCTGTGGCTGAAACGCTACGAATTCCGGCTCGATCAGGTGCAGACCTTTTTGCCGACGCCGATGGCGCTCGCGACGACCATGTATCACACTGAGAAGAACCCGCTGAAAAAAGTGCTCGGCGGCAAGGCGGAAAAAGTGGACGTGGTGCGCGAAGGCCGTCGCCGTCGCCTGCACAAGGCCTTCCTGCGCTACCACGATCCCGACAACTGGCCCATGCTGCGCGATGCACTCAAGGCCATGGGCCGCGAAGACCTCATCGGCAACGGCAAGAAACATCTCATTCCGCTGTATCAGCCAGCAGGCACAGGCAAGCAGCCGGAGGGCACGCGCGCGCCGCGCAGTCCGTCACGCACCGCCACGTCCAAACCGTCCGCCTCACGCCCAACGACCGCAAAGCCCAACGCAGGCCAAGCCCGAGGCAAACCGACTCCCACTGGGGACGGTCGCCCCCATCAAGTACCGAAACACCCCCTCAGCCAGCGCCGAGGCGGCGGCAAGGCCCGCTGATGTTTTCTTGTCCCTTGCATCTGAAGTCATGACTCCCAGCGACATCCTCCGCGCCAAGCTCAACCTCGAAACCGCCCGCCTCGCCTGGCCCGAAATCGAACGCCACTTCGCACGAGGCGTGGTGGTGCATGTACGGCCGGGTTCTGATCTTGTTGAAGCCGCACTTGCCATGGCCGAAAACCGCGCCCCTCAAATTGAAGCCTGGCTCGCCGACGGCACACTCGCGCGCCCCGACATGAACGACGCCCAACGCTGGCACGATGCCAAACAGGTGTTCTGGGGTGTGGTCGTCGCACCTTGGGTGCTGGTGCAGGAAGCATCAGACCCGGCAGGCGAAATCAGCCCCGCTTGAACAGCCTGTAACGATGCGCCGCTTCAGTGCGAGGCTTTAATCCGGCAGACCGTCGACTATCTGGAATGCAAAAACGCCACCCGAAGGTGGCGCCTGCTTTGACCTGCCCGGCGATCAATGCCGGACTTTCACCGGATTGCCAGCCTTCACCGGCGTGATGAATGTGCCCACCGGAACCACCACCTGTTTCGGTTTCTTGGGTTTCTTCGCTTCCTTGTTGCCGCGTACCTGACCTTTTGCCATGGGGATTCTCCTTGCAATCGCTGCGGAAGTGCCGGGTCCGGGCCTGTATCCCAAGCAAACTCAGCACGGCTTGATCATAGGCCGATGCGCGGAGATGGGGAATTTATATACAGGTCAACGGTGCAGACGGACAGACCAGGCCAAGCGCTGGCGCGCCAGTTTATTCCTGCGCGCAACCACAGGAATAAATCCCCGGGGTGAGGCGTCTCAGGTGTGTGCATGCTTGCACGATCCGGAGACACGCCACAATGAAAATGAATCGCCGCACCTTCATGCATCTTGCTGCCGGCAGTGCTGCTGCCAGCCTGATCGGGCAACCGCTCACAAGTCGTGCCGCATCTGCTCCGCGTTATCAGGCAGTGGCCTTTGACGCCTTTCCCGTATTCGATCCACGCCCGATTTTCAAACTGACGGAAACCCTGTTCCCCGGCAAGGGCATCGCGCTCGGCAACGCCTGGCGTACCCGCCAGTTCGAATACCAATGGTTGCGCGCCCTCGGCGGGCGGTACACGGATTTCTGGCAGGCTACGGAAGACGCCCTGGTCTTTGCTGCCCAAAACGCCCAGCTCGACCTGACCGCAGACAAACGCGACCAGCTGATGCAGGCCTATCTCCAGCTCAACGCCTGGCCGGATGCGCTGCCCGCACTCAGGACATTGAAGGAATCCGGCGTACGGCTGGTCTTCCTGTCCAACATGACCCGCGCCATGCTGGAAACCAACATCCGCCACGCCGGCCTCGACGGCCTGTTCGAGCAGGTGCTCAGCACCGATCAGATCCACAGTTACAAGCCTGATCCCAAAGCCTACGAACTCGGCGTGAAATCGCTCGGGCTCAAGCGCGAGCACATCGCATTTGCCGCATTCGCCGGCTGGGATGTCGCCGGTGCGAAGTGGTATGGCTATCCGACCTTCTGGGTGAATCGCCTGAAAAGCCAACCGGAAGCACTGGGCGCGGCGGCTGACGGGATGGGCTCGGGACTGGATGAGCTGGTGCGCTTCGTATCGCCCCCGGAGGGTCTAGCCTGATCCCGCCCCAGGATGTGCAGAAGCCGCTCGCCCACAGGGCGAAATCAGGGCTCGAGCGATTGCCGTTCCATTTTCAGCCATAACCGGTAAACCGGATCGGACCACAGCGACTTGATGTAGACCACCACATCCTGCATGTCCTGCTCCGTCAACGTGCCTTGCCAGGCGGGCATCTTGCCCTCGCCCGCCGGGCTGCCGTCACGGATCACCTCCAGCAGAACAGCTGTGGGGTGATGCCAGGCATGCGCGCTGTCGTCGAGCGGCGGTGGCGGATAGAAACCGTCGGCATCCCGTACGCGCCAGTCGCCGGGCAGTCCCTTGCCCTGGTGGCCGTGGCAGACTTGGCAATTTTTCTCGTACACAATCCTGCCCCGTTCCACCTGCGCGGAATCGAGTCTGCGTTCAAGCGCAGATGGCTCATCTCCGGCTGGCTTTGTCTCTCCCTCGATCGTCCTGTCGCAACCCGTCAGGCCCGCCCCCCACAGCAGGGCCGCGAATACAGGCCATTGCACATGTTTCATCTATTTGCCTCGCAGGGAAATTGTTTGAACGACGACCGAGATGGATTATAGATGCGCTCGGACACCATGCCTATCCACAAGCCCGCCAATTCACCTCGTAGCCCGTTTACCCATCATCCCGAACGCTGCGCCCAGCCCCGGCTTCCTTTCCCACTAAACCCGGCTCGCCGTCTGCCGCATCACCTCCGCCGCGAAACGCATCGCCTGTTTCACCGGCATGGGCAGCGGAGCGCCGCCGTGGTCGACGGCGGTCTGGGCGTGGTTGATCTCGTCGGTTTTCATCTGTTCGACGACGACACGGCTGCGGGCATCGGCTTCGGGAAGCTTCTGCAGATGACCGTCTAGATGGGCTTCGACCTGGCGCTCGGTTTCTGCAAGAAAGCCGAGGTTCCATTTGTCGCCCAGCAGGCCGGCGACCACGCCCATGCCGAAGGCGCCGCCGAACCACAAGGGATTCAGCAGGCTCTTGCGGCCGCCGAGTTCGGTGATGCGCTGCTCGCACCAGGCGAGGTGGTCGGTTTCCTCGCGCGCGGCCTGCTCAAGTTCGCCGCGCACCTTCTCGTTCCTGGCGGTGAGCGCCTGGCCGGCATAGAGGGCCTGGGCGCAGACTTCGCCGACGTGGTTGACGCGCATGAGGGCGGCGGCGCGGGCTTTCTCGGCTTCGCTCAGGTCGGCTTCGGGCGCGGCGGCGGCCGGATAGGGGCGGCTGGCGTGCGGCGTGGCGAAGACGGTGCGCAGGCCGAGATCGAAGGTGGTGATGAGCTGGTCGAGTGGGGTCATGTCCGGTCGCCTCGCTTATTTGACGTAGTAATTGAAATTGGCATACGCCGCCTCATTCACCTTGAACCACTGGAACTCGGTGTCGCGGAACTGCTTCCACGGACGGTAGATGGCGGCAAACGCGGGATTGGACCTGGCCTCTTCCTCGTACAGCGCAAAGGTGGCGCGGCGCGCAGCGAGCATTACGTCCTTGGGATACGGGTGCAGCTGCACGCCCTGCCCCACCAGCCTTAACAATGCGGGTGGATTCTTGGCGTCGTACTGCGCGAGCATCAACTGGTTGGCATCGGCGGTGGCCACTTCGAAGGCCTGGCGATACAGCTCGGGCAGCCCTTTCCAGGCGGTCTGGTTGACGTAGAAGGAAAGCTGCGGCCCGCCTTCCCACCAGCCGGGGTAGTAGTAGTGTTTGGCGATCTTGTGGAAGCCCAGCTTTTCGTCGTCGTAGGGGCCCACCCACTCGGCGGCGTCGAGTGCACCGCGTTCGAGCGCGGGATAGATGTCGCCGCCGGGCAGGGTCTGCGGCACGGCACCGAGCTTCGCCATGATCTTGCCGCCGATGCCGGGGATGCGCATCTTCAGGCCCTTGAGGTCGGCCAGCGACTTGATGGGCTTCCTGAACCAGCCGCCCATCTGGGTGCCGGTGTTGCCGCCGGGAAACTGCACCACGTTGTATTGGGCATAGAGCGCACGCAAGGCCTCGATGCCGCCGCCGGCATACATCCAGGCGTTCTGCTGGCGCGCGGTGAGACCGAAGGGCACGGCGGTGTCGAACGCGAGCGCGAGGTTTTTGCCGACATAATAATAGCCGGCGGAGTGGCCGCATTCGGCGGTGCCGTTGCCGACCGCGTCGAGCACCTGCAGGCCGGGGACGAGCTCGCCGCCGGCAAACACGCGAATCTGGAATTTGCCGCCGGTGAGCGCGGCGACGCGTCTAGACAGGGTTTCGGCCGCACCGTAGATGGTGTCGAGGCTTTTGGGAAAGCTGGATGCCAGCCGCCAGCGTACGGCAGGCAGTTGTGACAATGATTCGGGCGCGGCCTGGGCAGCCAGGGGCAGCATCGCTGCGACACCTGCTCCGGCAGTCAGAAAATCTCGTCTTTGCATGGTCATCCTCGGGTTTGGCTCGATTATATGTGCGCAGTCGCGCTCGGGGCTGCATGATAAAATTTGCGCCTTTCCAGCTTCTTGCCCCAGTCCGCGCCATGTTCAATCGAACCCAGACCCTCGACCAGACCGATCCCGACCTGTGGGCCGCCATCCAGCAGGAAGACCGCCGCCAGCAGGACCATATCGAGCTGATCGCGTCGGAAAACTACACCAGCCCGGCGGTGATGCAGGCGCAGGGTTCGCAACTCACCAACAAGTACGCCGAGGGCTACCCCGGCAAGCGCTACTACGGCGGCTGCGAATACGTGGACATCGTCGAACAGCTGGCGATCGACCGGGTGAAGGCGCTGTTCGGTGCCGAAGCCGCCAACGTGCAACCCAACTCCGGCTCGCAGGCCAACCAGGCGGTGTTCATGGCCTTCCTCAAGCCCGGCGACACCATCATGGGCATGAGCCTCGCCGAAGGCGGCCACCTCACCCACGGCATGGCGCTCAACATGAGCGGCAAGTGGTTCAACGTCGTCGCCTATGGCCTGAACGACAAGCAGGAAATCGACTACGACAGGATGGAAGCGCTCGCCCGCGAGCACAAGCCGAAACTGATCATCGCCGGCGCATCGGCCTACGCGCTGCGCATCGACTTCGCGCGCTTCGCCAAGGTCGCCAAGGAAATCGGCGCGATCTTCATGGTCGACATGGCGCACTACGCCGGCCTCATCGCCGCCGGCGTGTACCCCAACCCGGTGCCGCACGCCGACGTGGTGACATCGACCACGCACAAGACCCTGCGCGGCCCGCGCGGCGGCATCATTTTGATGCGCGCCGAGCACGAGAAAGCGATCAACTCCGCCATCTTCCCCGGCCTGCAGGGCGGCCCGCTGATGCACGTCATCGCCGGCAAGGCCACCGCGTTCAAGGAAGCAGGCACAGCCGAATTCAAGCATTACCAGGAGCAGGTTGTCGCCAACGCGCTGGTAATGTGCAAGGTGCTGGTCGAACGCGGACTCTCCATCGTTTCCGGCCGCACCGAGAGCCATGTGTTCCTGGTTGATCTACGCGCCAAGAACCTCACCGGCAAGGAAGCCGAGGCGCTACTGGGCCGTGCGCACATCACCGTCAACAAGAACGCGATTCCCAACGACCCGCAGAAACCCTTCGTCACCAGCGGCATCCGCATCGGCACCCCGGCCATGACCACGCGTGGCTTCAAGGAACTCGAAGCCGAACAGCTCGCCAACCTGATCGCCGACGTGCTCGACGCACCGAGCGACGACGCCGTGATCGTGCGCGTGAAGGGCGAAGTGACGAATCTGACGGCCAAATTCCCTGTCTACGGTTGATCTGGCGACAGATGAAATCCCCTGGAAACCGTAGCGAGCGCAGCCCGATTGGACGCGGCCAGCGCGCAGGAACCGGAATGTACATAAAAGTACATGAGGATTCCGAGCACTGCCCGCGTCCAAGCTGGCAAGCGCAGTAGGTTTACAGGGGGTTTCATGAAATGTCCCTTCTGCGGTTCGCTGGACACCCAGGTCATTGACTCCCGCGTCAATGAGGCGGGCGACGCGATCCGCCGGCGTCGTCGCTGCGTGGACTGCGAGAAGCGCTTCACCACCTGGGAAACCGCCGAGCTGCGGCCGCCGCAGATCGTGAAAAGCAACGGGATGCGCGAAGACTTTTCGTCGACCAAGTTGAACGAGGGATTCCACCGGGCACTGCACAAGCGACCGGTACCCACCGAGCAGGTGGACGCAGCGGTGGAACGCATCCGGCAGAAGCTGCTCACGCGGGGCGCACGCGAAGTGCCGTCGCGCGAGATAGGCGAACTGGTGATGCACGAGCTGAAGCGGCTCGACAAGATCGCCTACATCCGCTTCGCCTCGGTGTACAAGAGTTTCCAGGACCCGGACGATTTCCGGGAAATGCTGCAGGACCTGGAGCGCGCGCCCCAGGCCGGCGTGGACGACCTGTTCGACCCGAAATGAGCTTCAGCGCGGCCGACCATGCCCACATGGCGCGCGCCTTGCAGCTCGCCGAGCGCGGCCTGTTCACCACCGATCCCAACCCGCGGGTCGGCTGCGTGATCGTGAAGGATGGCCACGTGGTGGGTGAAGGCTGGCACGCGCGCGCCGGCACGCCGCATGCGGAAATCCATGCCTTGCAGCAGGCCGGCGCGGCCGCACAGGGAGCGACGACATACGTCACCCTCGAACCCTGCTCGCACCACGGTCGCACCCCGCCCTGTGCCGAGGCGCTGATTCGCGCCGGCGTCGCGCGCGTGGTGGCAGCCATGACCGACCCCAATCCGCTGGTGGCCGGCGGAGGCATCGACATGTTGATGCTGGCCGGCATCGGTGCCGAAACCGGCCTGATGCAGGCTGAGGCGCGTGCGCTCAACCCCGGTTTCATCTCGCGCATGACCCGCAGCCGGCCCTGGGTACGCCTGAAAACTGCGTCGACGCTGGACGGCAAGACCGCGCTGGAAAACGGCACTTCGCAATGGATCACCGGCGAGGCTGCACGCGCCGACGTGCAGCGCCTGCGCGCGCGCGCCTCGGCGATCCTCACCGGCAGCGGCACCGTGCGCGCCGATGATCCGAGGATGACCGTGCGCGACTTCGACATCGGCCGGCAGCCGCTGCGGGTCATCGTCGACTCCACACTCGCCACGCCGTCCACGGCAGCCATCCTGCCCGCCCTCGTCGTCTGCCACACGGCCGACCCGGCGCGTCGCGCCGAACTCGCCGCCGCCGGCGCGGAGGTCGTCGAACTGCCGGCGGCCGACGGCCGCGTCGATCTCGCCCGCCTGCTCGCGCTGCTCGCGCAACGGAGCGTGAACGAGCTGCACGTCGAGGCGGGCGCGGGTTTGAACGGGGCGCTGCTCGAAGCCGGCCTCGTCGACGAATGGATCGCCTACATCGCACCGATGGCCGTGGGCGACGCCGCGCGCGGCCTCTTCGCCACCGCGCCGCTCGGCACGCTGGCCGAGGCATCACGTTTCCGCCTCGCCGACGTGCGACAACTGGGGCCGGATCTGCGACTCACGCTGCTGCCGCAATGAGCGGCTTCAAGGATCATTTTTCCACAGCGTCCGAACGCTACGCGGCGTTCCGCCCCGACTACCCCGCTGCCCTTTACGACTGGCTCGCCGGCCAGTGCCCCGCACGCAAAGCCGCATGGGACTGCGCCACCGGCAGCGGGCAGGCGGCACGCGGCCTGGCACCGCATTTCGGGCAGGTCGTCGCCACCGACGCCTCGACGGAGCAGATTCGCCACGCCCCACCCCATGCCGGCATCACCTACCGGGTGGCCCCCGCCGAGGCGAGCGGCCTGCCCGACCGCAGCGTCGATCTCGTCACGGTCGCGCAGGCCGCACACTGGTTCGACCTGCCGCGCTTTTATGACGAAGTGCGACGGGTGCTGACACCCGGGGGCTTGCTCGCGCTGTGGGGCTACGGCCGCATGGTGCTGCCGGGCCGGCTCGACGCGCCCTTCCAGCACTTTTATCGCGAAACCGTCGGGCCCTACTGGCCGCCCGAACGCGCACTGATCGACGACGCCTACCGGAGCCTGGTCTTTCCGTTTGACGCGTTCACCGCCCCGCCTTTCGCCATACGCGTGAACTGGACGCTGCCGCGACTCATGGATTACCTCTCAACCTGGTCGGCGGTGAAACGCTACCAGGCGGCCCTGGGCAGCAATCCGCTGCCCACGCTCCAGGCCGAACTCACGCCGTTGTGGGGCGATGCAGCCGTGCCCCGGGAACTGGCCTGGCCGCTGTTCATGCGCGTGGGTCGCCGCTCCAGCCCCTAGTACCCCAACCCATAAGTTCGCTATGTTCGCCCGCCCCGCATCGCCGATTGCTTTGTCGCTCATCCTCGCCATAGCTACTGCTATGGCTGCGGTTCGCTTCGCGTACTCGGCGCGCGGATACGTTTCTCGGCATGTACGCAAACTTATGGGTTGAGGTACTAGCCCAGATACACGCCCGCCGCATCGCGCCGGATCCGCCCGCCGCGTTCGAGCCTGGCGAGCGTGCGATACAGATGTTCGTGGGTGATGCCGAGTGCGGCCGCCCAGGTCTTGAGCGTTCCCGTCGTCAGGTCGTAGGCACCCGATTCGCGCAGCGCGTGCAGCACCCGGTCTTCTGCACGCGGCAGGCTGAGCCGCTCGCACTGTCCGCGCAGGGCACGCACGGACTGTGACAGCCATGCAATGTAGGAGCGTCCGAGCGCGGGTTCGGTCAGCGCATCAAGAAAATCCCCGAGCGGCATCGACCACAGTTCGGAATCGACGATCGCCACGCCCTCGCAGTGGTAACGCGAGGAAAACATCGCCGCCTCGGCCAGCGGCCCGCGCGTGCAGCGTTGCAGGATGGCACGCTCGCCCTGCGCGCCGTAGCGGATCAGATGCAATTCTCCCTGCCGGACCCAGTACACCCGCGTGGGCTTTTCCCCGACACGAAACAGGATTTCGCCCCGCTGCACAGGGCGGGGCGTGGCGGCTTCGGCAAGCCAGGTTTCAAGCCGGGCAAGGGGATCGGGTTGCATGACCAAAATCATACGCGCATCCCTCCGCCCGGCTTACACTGCCCGACTCCTTCATCCAGGTGCCGCCATGAGAACGCCGCTTCTGCTCGTCCTGCCCATTACGCTGGCGCTGCCGGCGCTGGCCGATGCCCCGCACAGCGCGCGTCACGGCAGCCACGCCGCCATGCACGCGGCCCAGCCAGCTCGCCCCGACACGCGTGAAACCGTGGTGTTTCCCCCTGCACTGAAGGCGGAAACGCTCGCCAACATGCGCGACCACCTGCTGGCCATCCAGGAGATCACCGCCTATCTCGCGGACAAGCAATTCGATGCAGCGGCTGATCTGGCCGAAACGCGGCTGGGCATGAGTTCCCTGCAGCGCCACGGTGCGCACGAAGTGGCGCGTCACATGCCCATGGGTATGCGACAGATCGGGCACGGCATGCATCAGGCTGCGAGCCGCTTTGCCACCGCCGCCCGCGATGCCGGCGTCACCGGCGATACCGGCGCGGCCCTGCGTGCGCTGGCCTGGATGCAATCCAGCTGTGTGGCCTGCCACGCAGCCTATCGACTCGAATGAACGGACCCACATCATGATGAAAACCCTGCGCACGCTCTTCGCCTGCTTGTCCGCGGTGCTGGCCCTGCCGGCCTGGGCCGTCGACCTTGTCCCTCAGGCCGTGGCCCCGGGCATCTATGCCTTCGTCGGCGAAACCGGCGGACGCACCTACGACAACGAGGCGATGAACGCCACCACCGGCTTCATCGTCACCACAGACGGCGTGGTCGTGGTCGACAGCGGATCGAGCTTCCAGGTGGGCCGCAAGATTCACGATGCCATCCGCAGCGTGACCAAGCAGCCGGTGAAATGGGTCATCAACACCGGCGGACAGGACCACCGCTGGCTGGGCAACAGCTACTTCGTCACCCTGGGCGTGCCCATCATCGGCCACGAGAAAATGCGCGCCGACGCCGAGGAGCGCGGTGCCATGCTGTTGCAGTCGCTGCGCGGCGAACTGAAAGAGCGACTCGACGGCACCACGGCGGTCCTGCCGACCGAAACCTTTGCCACGCGCAGGACCCTGCAAGTCGGCAAGACGACTCTCGAACTCGTCCACACTGCCCCGGCCCACACGCCGGGCGACATCTTCGTCTGGCTGCCGCAGTCGCGCACAGTGTTCAGCGGCGACATCGTGTTCACCGACCGCCTGCTCGGCGTGCTGCCGTTCAGCAGCGTGGCCGGCACGCTGGCCGCATTCGATGCGATGGCCGCATTGAAACCCGCGCGCGTCATACCTGGCCACGGTGCCGTGTGCGATCTCGCCAAGGCCCGCACGCAAACCCGCGACTATCTGGCCCGCCTGCACCAGCACATGAAGCAGGCGGTCGACAAGGGTGAAGACTTGCAGGTGGCGCTGCCCACGCTGGATACGCGTGCCTGGGCCGCGCTGCCGCTGTACGATCTGCTCAACGGCGGCAATGCCAGCCGGGCTTACCTGGAAGCCGAAGCTGCCGCGTTCTGAACCGGGACGTACACGTCCGAACGTGCTGCACGCCGCCCGGTGAGGTAATAGTCGATCAGGTCCTGCACCGGACGGATCTCGCGGCCGAACGGCAGCGGCTCGGCCCCGCGAAAGAACAGGCCTTTTTTGATGTCGCCCTTGAGCGCGGCGACCAGTTGCTGGTCGATACAGAACTGCCCCGCCCGCGCCAGGCCATCGCGCAACCCACATTGCGTCAGACAGTGCAGGCCGGCCGCACAGCGATCAGGGTCGGCCTTGGCGCAGGCTTGCAAGCGGGCCTCGCGTCGCAGGTAATTTTCCAGCCAGGGCGTTTTCACGGCGCGCGCGGGCAGCCCTGCCACGCTCATGAACGTGACGATGTCTTCAGGCCCGGCTTCCGCCAGCACGCGCTTGAATTCAGGATGGGCATCGCCTTCTTCGGTGACAGCGAAAGCCGTGCCGATCTGCACGGCAGACGCACCGAGCGCGAGTGCCTCGGCCATTTTTTCGTGGCTGTGGATGCCGCCGCCGACGATGAGCGGAATCTGGCTGCGTGCGATGCCCAGCTCGTCGAAGAGTTTGAAAATGCCGGGCAGGACTTCGGCAAAATCGAATCTGGCGTGCGCAAGCTCCGCCGAGTTGGGCGCACCCAGATGCCCGCCGGCATAGCGCGGATGTTCGATGACGATGGCATCGGGCAGGCGCCCCTTCCGGGCCCATTTCTTCAGCACGATGGCCACGCCGCGCGCGTCGGACAGGATGGGCATCAGCGCCACATCGGGATAGCCTTCGGTGAGATCGGGCAGGTCGAGCGGCAGGCCCGCTCCCATGACGATGGCCTGGGCACCCGAGGCGCAGGCCTGCCGCACATAGTCGGCATGGGCATCGACCGCCTTCATCACATTCACCGCAACCAGACCGTGCCCGTCGGCCAGCGCCCGCGCCGCGCGGATTTCGCGATCCAGCGCCTCCAGATTCAGCCTGTCCAGCACCGCACGCTCGCGGCAATGCTGCGACTGCGCCATCAGGTCGGGATGGTGGTGCCGCAGGTCGATACTGGCGATGGTGCCCACCGCACCGGCCCGCGCCACCGCGCCGGCCAGACGATGCGCGGAGATGCCCACGCCCATGCCGCCCTGCACGATGGGCAGCAGTGAACGCCCGCACAGGGCAAAACGGGATGCATGCATGACAGGGGCTCCTGGCTGCGGAAAAGTCTATAATAACAATATATCGACCTTGTTATCTCTTTATATTCACCCGGCACGATGGCCCCGGCGGCCCCGGGGTTCACCCCGCCCGCCCAAACGCCTACAATGCCGGGTCTTGCAGCGCAACGCGTTCTTTATTCCATGTTCACCGGCATCATCCAGGCCATCGGCCGCATCCAGACAGTCGACGCGCGCGGCGGCGACGCACGCATGCTGATCGAAGGCGGCGGACTCGATTTTGCCGACGTGGCTCTGGGTGACAGCATCGCGGTGAACGGCGTCTGCCTCACCGCCGTGGCGCTGACGCCCACCTCCTTCACGGTCGATGTCTCGGCCGAAACCCTGCGTGTCACCACGGGATTCACGGCCGGCAGCGAGGTCAATCTGGAAAAGGCGCTGCGCCTCGCCGACCGCCTGGGCGGCCATCTCGTCTCCGGCCATGTCGATGGCGTGGGCCGGGTGCGCCGCTTCGAGCCCGTGGGCGAATCGCATCGTCTCGATATCGACCTGCCACCCGCGCTTGCACGCTACGTCATCCGCAAGGGCTCGATCACAGTGAACGGCGTGTCGCTGACCGTCAACGCCGTGGACGCGACGGGTTGCTCGCTCAACCTCATTCCGCACACGCTGGCCATGACCACGCTGAAGCACCTGACCGCCGGTGTGCCGGTCAATCTCGAAGTCGACATGATCGCGCGCTACGTCGAACGCATGACGCAATTTATCCACCCCACCGACAAAGACTGATGCAATGAGCCTTGCCTCCACGCCCGAAATCATCGAAGAACTCAAGGCCGGCCGCATGGTCGTGCTGGTCGACGAGGAAGATCGCGAAAACGAGGGCGACCTGGTGATGGCCGCCGAATTCGCCACCCCGGATGCCATCAACTTCATGGCCAAATACGGCCGTGGCCTGGTCTGCCTGACCCTCACCGATGCGCGCTGCCGGCAGCTGGGGCTGAAGCAGATGGTGAGCGACAACCAGACCCCGCACGGCACCGCGTTCACGGTGTCGATCGAAGCCGCAGAAGGCGTGACCACCGGCATCTCGGCGGCTGACCGCGCGGTCACCATCCAGGCGGCCGTGAAGAAGGGCGCGAAACCCACCGACATCATCCAGCCCGGCCACATCTTCCCGCTGCGCGCGCAGCCCGGCGGCGTGCTGGTGCGCGCCGGCCACACCGAAGCCGGCTGCGACCTCGCTGCGCTGGCGGGGCTGGAACCCGCGTCGGTGATCTGCGAAATCCTCAAGGATGACGGCACCATGGCGCGCCTGCCGGACCTGATTCCCTTCGCCCAGGAACACGGCCTGAAGATCGGCGCGATTGCCGACCTCATCCATTACCGCAACCAGACCGAAAGCCTGGTCGAGCGCGTGGTCGAGCGTCCCATCCAGACCGTGTACGGCGCATTCCGCCTGATTGCCTACCGCGACACCAGCGCCCGCGAAACCCATCTCGCGCTGGTGAAGGGTGACATTCACGCAGACCATGAAACCCTGGTGCGCGTGCACGAACCCCTTAGCGTGATGGATTTCCTTGACGTCACCGGAAGCGGCCACTCGTGGCCCATCCTCGGCGCGATGGAACGCATCGCCGGGTCGGGTTCGGGCGTGATCGTGCTGCTGCACCGGCCGGAAACCGCCGATGCCCTGCTCGACCGCATCAGCCCGGCCCCGGTCTCCGAGCGCAAGTACGACCTGCGCGACTACGGCATCGGCGCGCAAATCCTGCGCGACCTCGGCGTCGGCAAAATGAAACTCCTGGCCAGCCCGCGCAAGATGCCGGCCATGGACGGCTTCGGTCTCGAAGTGACCGGTTATCTCGACAGGATGTAATCATCCTAATAACTCCAGTTGATCGCTCCCTAACCTTCTTGAGTTCCGCATGAACACTCGATTCTCAGCCTTCGATTCACCTCACCTGTCAGGCGAGTTCGCTACGCACCCGCTGGCACGCCTGCTCGTGCGCCTGCCTTTGTCGCGCCTCGTTGCAGGCCCCGGCCTGCCGCCTCGTTGCTTCGCGGCAGACACCCGATCAGACGCACCATCGGGCGCGTCCAACTGGAGTTTTTAGGATCATGGGCATACACGGCAGCTACTCCCCCAACGACCCAGCACTCGACGGCAACGGCCAGCGCATCGGCATCGTCGTCTGTCGATTCAACGAAGAAATCTGCGAAGGCCTGTTCGATGCCTGCACGCGCGAATTCGCCGCGCTCGGCGTGAGCAGCGTGGAGCGATTCTCCATTCCCGGTGCGCTGGAAGCCCCGCTCGCCCTGCAGAAGCTCGCGCAAAGCGGCCGCTACGATGCGCTCGTCGCCATCGGCTGCGTGATCCGCGGTGACACCTACCATTTCGAGATCGTCTGCAACGAATCCGCACGCGGCATCCTCGACGTGCAGCTCGAAACCGGGGTGCCCATCGCCAACGTCATCCTCACCGTCGAAAGCGAGGAACAGGCACACGTCCGCATCACCGAAAAGGGTTCCGACGGCGCACGCGTCGCGGTGGAAATGGCCAACCTCATGAAGCGCATCTGACATGGCCGGCTCACGCAAGCTCGCCCGCGAATTCACCCTGCAGGGCCTGTATGCCTGGCGCGTGGGCGGCGCGGATGTCACCCTCATCGTCGCCAACCTCGCCGAGGACGAACAGTTCAAGCGCGTCGACCAGGACTACTTCCGCACCTTGCTCTACGGCGTGCTGAAGGAAGAAGACCTGCTCGCCGGCCATCTGGCGCCTGCGCTCGACCGCTCCCTCGAAGAGCTCTCACCCGTCGAGCGCGGCATTCTCCTCATCGGCAGCTATGAGCTCGTCTACTGCCCCGACGTGCCGCTGTCGGTCGTCATCAACGAAGGCATCGAGCTGGCCAAGAAATACGGCGGCACCGACGGCCACAAGTTCGTCAACGGCGTGCTCGACAAGCTGGGGCTGACCCTGCGCCCCATCGAGGCGGACCAGCGCAGAAAACGCTGAGCGCATCGACCGCGCAGGCCCCCATACGCGCCGCATCCCCAGACCGTGGAATTCGACCTCATCGCCCGCCACTTCACCCGTGCCACACCCGGCGCGGTGCTGGGCGTGGGCGATGACTGCGCCCTGGTCGCGCCCACCCCCGGCAAGCAATTGGCGATCACCACCGATCTCTTGATCGAAGGTCGCCATTTCATGCCGCAGGATGGCCCTGCCGGACTCGGCCACAAGACCGCTGCGGTCAACCTGTCCGACCTGGCGGCGATGGGTGCCACGCCGCGCTGGGCCACCTTGCAGATTGCGCTGCCCTCAGCCAACGACGCGTGGCTGCAAGCCTACGCACGCGGCCTCTTCCGCATGCTCGACGCCCACGGCTGCGAACTGGTCGGTGGCGACACCACGCGCTCGGATGTGCTCACCTTCGGCCTCACCGTGTTCGGCGAAATCGACCCTGGCTGCGCACTCACGCGCGGCGGGGCCAAAGCAGGCGAAGACGTGTGGGTATCGGGCCTGATCGGTTCGGCCGCGCTGGCGCTGGCCTACCGTCAGGGCCGTTTGTTCATGGAACAGATCCACGCGGCCAGGGTGCTGCCCGCGCTCTATCTGCCCACGCCCCGTGTTGAACTGGGACAGGCACTCGTCGGTCTGGCGAGTGCCGCCATCGACCTCTCCGACGGCCTCTGCGCCGACCTCGGCCACATCCTCACACGCTCCGGTGTTGGCGCAGACCTCGATTTCGCCGCGATTCCCGTGCATGAAGTCGCCCACGACTATCTGCACGAACCAGCGGCCGTCACGGCCATTCTGGCGGGCGGCGACGATTACGAATTGTGCTTCACCGCGCCTGCGCAGCAGCGCACTGCCATCGAGGCCGCAGCGCAATCCCTGGGCGTGCGTGTCAGCCGCATCGGCAGCACGCGCGACACGCCCGGCCTCGTCGTGCGCAACGCTCAGGGTGAAGCCATCCCACTTGCCAGTACGGGGTACGACCACTTTGCCGCCTGACCTGCGTTTTCTGCTGGCGCATCCCGCGCATCTCATCGCGCTCGGTTTCGGCAGCGGCCTCGCGCCCAAGGCCCCCGGCACGGTGGGCACGGTGCTCGGCCTGCCCCTGTTCTGGGCCATCACCGCCATCGCACCCGACCTGCCCAACCAGCTCATCCTGATCGCGGCCACCTTCCTGCTCGGCATCTGGGCCTGCGCCCGCACCGGCCACGCGCTCGGGGTGGCCGACCACGGCGGCATGGTATGGGATGAGATCGTCGCCTTCGCCCTGGTGCTGCTGTTCACACCAGCGGGCTGGATGTGGATGCTGGCGGCCTTCGGCCTGTTCCGCCTGTTCGACATCGTCAAGCCCTGGCCGATCCGTTTTTTTGACATTCGCCTGAAGAACGGTTTCGGCGTGATGTTCGACGATCTGCTCGCGGCAGGCTACGCTATTGCCTGTCTGCAACTGGCCGCCCACTTACTCTGACATGGCACGTACGCCCGATTCCGAACTGCTCGAACTGGCCACCGAACTGGGTGGCAAACTCGCCGCGCGTGGCTGGATGCTCGCCACGGCCGAATCCTGTACCGGCGGCTGGGTCTCGATGCTGCTCACCTCGCTGCCCGGCAGCAGCGCCTGGTTCGAGCGCGGCTATGTGACGTATTCCAACGCCTCCAAGGTCGAACTGCTCGGCGTGCCGTCCACCCTGCTCGACGCCGTGGGCGCGGTGGCCGAAGACACCGCGCAGGCCATGGCCCGGGGAGCCCTGCAACACAGCCACGCGCAGGCCGCGCTGGCGATCACCGGCATCGCCGGCCCCGGCGGCGGCACGCGAGAAAAACCGGTGGGACTGGTGTGTTACGGCTGGGCACTGACCGACGGGACGACACTCACCTCCACTTGCCGGCTCGACGGCGACCGCGAGGAAATCCGTTCGCGCGCCGTGGCCGCCGCCCTGCGCGGCATGATCGAACTGCTGGGTTAAGGGCTCTTGAGCCGTAAGCCGCCTATTTGCAGTTGCCGATACGGCGTGCCTTGAGCGTCTGGCTGAAGGCGGAAATACCTTCCATGGCAGGCTGGAATGCGCCCTTCATCGTCATCTCGTAGCCGTTGGCATGGCTGGAGCCCGTGGCTTCACCCACCATGGTGCGTCCCTCGGCTGCACAATGAAAACGGTACGACACCTTGCCGCCGCGCTGCTGCAGATCAGTAAGCTTGCACTGGCTGTCTTCCGGTGCGTAAGCCTTGCCACTGCGGACGTCTTCCGCCTTGAGACAGTTACGGAACTGCATGGGCGGCATCTGCATCGGCATGCCAGTGAGGCTCATGCGCATCTCCACTTCATACAAACCCGGCGTGGGTTCACTGGCCATAGCTCCCCCCGCGCTGCTCATGGCCAGCGCAGCTGCACACACGATACGTCGCATCATGAATTTCTCTCCTGTTTGGCTGCGGGCAGTGTAGCAGCGGGATGGCCAGACAATCCCGCGCTCAAGCCGCCAAACTCTTAGCGAAACGCCCAGGACGCAAACGGCTCCACGTCCTCACGGTTGGCCACCACCAGTTGCCAGGCCTGCGGATTCATCGTGTGGCCGGCGGTAGTATCCACCCCCAGACGCTGCAAGACATAGCCCAGCAGCGCGCGGCGCACGTCCAGCTCGATCACCTCGCCGCTGGCACCATAATCAAACAGCAGGCTGGCGCGGCGTTCGGCGTCCAGGCCCGGATGCGGCACCAGTTCCAGTCGCACCCACTCCACCCACTCCTCGTCGTATTCCTCGGCCGATTGGGCGGGCACCTCCAGCAGGCTCGCCTCGACGATGCGCGACAACACGAAATCCCGGAACTCGCCATTTGCCTCGCTATAGGCCCGCACATGCCAGCGCAAGCCGGTATCGACCAGCGTGTGCGGTTCCAGCACCCGCGCCTCGGTCGCGCTGCCGCTCATCGAGCGATACACCACGCGCACCTGACGCCGACCGAACATGGCGCGGGTAATCTGCGCCAAGACCGTGCGGCTGGGCAGGCGCACCGGCAGCGGCAAACTAGCCGTGGGCAGGCCGTAAATGCGCGCGTCACCAAACGGCCCGTTGGCCACGGCCAGGTTGGCCGCAATCGCGGGCAAGGCTGCCGCAGGCGACAGATCGGCAAACATCGGCGCAAACCCCGGCAGGGGCACAAAACCGAATACCGCGTGGTTGTACCCCAGGTTACCTGGCACCAGATCGCCATACAGTTTCAGATCCTTGGTCGCAGCCGGGTCAGACAGCCCGAATGCACGCGCCACATCGCCACGCGTAACCACGCCGGCATACCAGGCCATGCACTCGATGTACTGCAGGCGCTGGCGCGTGGCCCATTTCAGGTCGGCCAGCATTTTTTCTCGGGAAGACATCACGCCTCGCAAGGGATGGTCTGGGGAGATTATAGAGGCGTTACAGCCACCAATAATGTATTTTTTATTTAGATGATATTTTTTATTGACATATGAAATTATATTGCCTAGAGTTCACCCCATGCAGGCCACCCCTGCCCCACCCTCAGGAGAAACCCATGCCCAGCCCCGCCCAAACCGAAGACAAATCCAAGGCCCTTGCCGCCGCCCTGTCGCAAATCGAAAAACAGTTCGGCAAAGGCTCGGTCATGCGCCTGGGCGACCACGACGTGGCCCGCGACATCCAGGCCGTCTCCACCGGCTCGCTCGGCCTCGATATTGCCCTGGGCATCGGCGGCCTGCCGCGCGGCCGGGTGGTGGAAATCTACGGCCCGGAATCCTCCGGCAAAACTACCCTCACGCTCCAGGTCATCGCCGAAATGCAGAAAATCGGTGGAACCGCCGCCTTCATCGACGCCGAACACGCACTCGATCCCAGCTACGCCAAAAAACTGGGCGTCGACGTCGACAACCTGCTGATCTCCCAGCCCGACACCGGCGAACAGGCCCTGGAAATCGCCGACATGCTGGTGCGTTCCGGCAGCGTGGACGTCGTCGTCATCGACTCCGTCGCCGCGCTCACCCCCAAGGCCGAAATCGAAGGCGAAATGGGCGACCAGCTCCCCGGCCTGCAAGCCCGCCTGATGAGCCAGGCCCTGCGCAAGCTCACCGCCAACATCAAGCGCACCAACACCCTGGTCATCTTCATCAACCAGATCCGCATGAAAATCGGCGTCATGTTCGGCAGCCCCGAAACCACCACCGGCGGCAATGCGCTCAAGTTCTACGCCAGCGTGCGCCTCGACATCCGCCGCATCGGTGCCATCAAGAAGGGCGACGAAATCATCGGCAACGAAACCAAGGTCAAGGTCGTGAAAAACAAGGTTTCCCCGCCCTTCAAGGAAGCCTTCTTCGACATCCTCTACGGCCAGGGCATTTCGCGTGAAGGCGAAATCGTCGAACTCGGCGTCAACCACAAGTTCGTCGACAAATCCGGTGCCTGGTACGCCTACAACGGCGACAAGATCGGCCAGGGCAAGGACAACGCCCGCGAGTACCTCAAGGAACACCCCGCGATCGCGCACGAAATCGAAGCCAAGATCCGCGCCGCCATTGGCGTGAACAACCCCACCGTCCTACCGGAAGAAGAAGATGAAGGCGAATTCGACGCCTGATCCGGCCAGCCTGCGCCAGCGGGCGCTGGGCTACCTGGCGCGGCGCGAGCACAGTCGGTTCGACTTGGCGCGCAAGCTCGAACGCGCGGGCTTCGAGCCGGAGGCGATAGTTCCCGTTCTGGATGAGTTCGAACATCAAGGCTGGCTGTCAGACCAGCGATATGCGGAAACCTACGTTGCCGATCATCGCGCCAAAGACGGCAATATCAAGTTGGCACATGCCCTTCGCACGCACGGCGTGTCCGACGAAATCATCGAATCAGCCTTGCTCGAACGCGGGGAGAACGAGATGGACAGGGCGAAAGCCATCTGGCGAAAAAAATTCACCCACCCGCCTTCAAGCTTGGCGGAAACTGCGAAGCAAACCCGTTTTTTACAGGGGCGGGGGTTTTCAGGGCAGCTCATCCGGACACTGCTTCGACAAGACTCTTCGGATTGATCGCGCTGAAATAATGAGTGCAGAGGAATCCGCAACCATGCTCTGCTCTGACTACTGCAACTCCGATGCTGATACTCCCCTGCGGCTTGCAACGATAGCCATCTGGACACAGACATTTTTCCATGGATGGTTCTCGCAGCCTCGCTCAAAATCGGCGCGCGCCCTTACCATGTCGTTCATGGCGCTATAAACATAGCCGCGCGCGGTGTAGGCCTCCGGTTCGTCCGGCTTCATCCCAATCAGCATCTGCACCGCATTCAATGCGATCTGCGGTTCTTTGCGTCCCAGATACGCGAACACAACCCCTCGATGTGCCAAAGCTGACGCCGGGTCGGCCTGCAAGGCTCGCGAAAAATCGGCTAGCGCCGCATCGTATTGTCCGTCCCTCAAGAAGAATCCACCACGATTGACAAAAATCCTTGCCGCACCCGGTATCTGCGGATCGCTGAGTTTTCTGGCCGCATCATCCCAAAGGCTGAACTCCGACGAGAAAGACCGCAGGCGATCATGAGCTGCCCACGCCAACCCAAAAGCCACCACAAAAAACAATGACCAAAACAGCCTTGCAGGAAGTGTGTTGCTTACAGCAGGCAGCATGAGGAACAGCAAGGGCATCCACAAATACGCCCTATATAAGACGAATGGCTCCTGTACTCGCACCGTAGAAAACTCCACAGCAAACAAAGCCAAAGGGGCCAGAAGCGAAAATCCCACCAGCCCCAATCTCCCGCGTTTGAGTAGCCAAAAGCTCGCCAGCGCGGCGTAGCCGGCCAGAGCCAGCATACCGAACCAGAATTCAATCTGACCGAAATTCCGTGCGACCGACACGCGCCAGTCGATCGATAGCCAGTCGGGATTCGGCCAGACCATGCGCAGGAGATACCCGAAGTAGAGCCACGCCTGAGTCATGGCACTCAGTGCCCAAGAGCAGAGATGCGCCCCGTCGCACACATTTCCAGCCAACATTGATGGAGCAGAGGGCTCGTAGGCGATGCCTATAACGGATCGGTAACGATAAATCATCCCTATCGCCACACCCGTGTACAGCAAGACAGGCAAACCCATGCGGAGCAGCATCTTGCGATCCATAGTGCCCGCCAGCGGTGTCAACAATAGCGCAGCCACCGGCACCAGCACCGCGTGTTCCTTGCTGAAGGACAACAACAGATAAAACAGCCCGGCAAACCAGAATTGTGCTTGGCTGCGTTTGGTGAGCCCCTCGAAATAGGCACTGAGCGACAACAGGCCAAAGAGTGTGGCCATCAAGATGCTTCGCTGAATGATGTAGCCGACGGCATACACCGCTACGGGGTGGAGTAAAAACAGGGCAGCAGCGGCCATTGCGGCACGCGTGTTGTTATGATGCGGAGCCACGTGGTCACTGACCTGAAGCACCAACCGATACAGCACATAGGCCGTGATCATATGTAGCACCAGATTGAACAGGCGCTGCATGAATAAAGCATTTTCAAACAACAATTCAATCCAGGCCATCGTCATGTACGGCAGCCAGCGGGTGGAGAAACTGAACCCGCCCAGGAAAAAATTGAACACGTGGCCATCGGCCAACAAATTCCTGTCGTCAAAAAAAATAGGGTACTGAAACGTCGGCCAATAGAGCGCCAACGCGCCGCCTGCAAGCAGTGACCCGATCAGGTATTTGTTCCAGACAGGCATGGTTTACCTTGCAAGCGCACTGATTGATCTGGGTACGAGCAAATCACGGGATAGGTCCGACCATCCAGAAACGCGGTGGAATCGCATCATGTCCTGCGTCAAGATACGCCTTGGTGTACTCCACACGATGCAATATTTCCGGAAATACCCCCCAGAGCATCAGTGCCAGGCTCGCCACCATGACGAGGGATATCAGCCACGGTTTGATCGTCATCGCCATAACAGGGCGGCCCCGCAAAGCGTCAACTTTTCTCAGATGGATACCAATCGCCCATCCTGCAACCAGAATCAACCATAACTGCGTGTAGGGCATCACAAACACACCATCAACCATTGCCTGCGCTCCAGCAGCCAGCAAGGCAGCAGTAACAGACACCAGCAAAGGATCAGAGCCTCGACGTAGCCATAACAGCAAACGTGCTACCCCCCACAACATGGGTATCAGTAAAGCCAAAGCCGCCGGTATTCCCCATTCAGCGCACAATTGGAGAATAAGGTTGTGAGGGTGAGATGCTGCATGTCCCAGAACTGCAGCCAGATGCATGGGCCCAATACCCAGCCAGGGATGAGTCTGAATTTGCATCAGGCTCATCGACCAGATAGCACCTCGGCCCGCCAGATCAGTGAGATTTCCCAGGCGATTTTCCACCAGCGCATCGGGATAAAACCGATCCGGCAGCAAGACAAACAGTAGGCCGTAGAGTATCAAGCCAAACATCAGCGCCACTAACTGTATTCGCACCCATGGCCATGCATGCCGCCATGCAACCATCAGCAACACCACTGACGCCACACCGATAGCCATCCAGGTGCCACGCGTACCCGAAGCAATAGCAAGCATCCACCATACCGACAGCAAGCCCAGCAGCATTACACGCTGCCAGGGTTTCCAGTCAGCATTTGACAAAAGGGGATAAGCCAGCAAAGGGATTGCCATGCTGGCTACCTGCCCGAAAACCCGGCGATTTGAAACGACACTAGTGAATAGCTTGACTGAATCCACGCGCATACCTTCAAGCATGGCAGCCAGATAGCCCATCAATATCCGAATGGCAACCACCGTCATCACCAGAATCACCAATCTCACTGCCCATAGATCAAATCTGGCTTGAGCATAACGAGCCTCACCAGCAAGTAACCAAGCGAGGCTAAGCAGAAGCAAGAAAGTCGTCCATTCCAGCCATGCATATCTGACGAAATCAGACATCCCCGCTGAAAGCGCCCCCAACGAAAACCCCAACACCAGAATCGAAAGTATTTTCTGCGGCAGCAAACTCAGAATTTGGATGAGTCGGTCACGCCATACGCTTGCAGCACCGATCGCCACCAAGGCGAGCAGAAAAACTTGTTCAATGCGCTGCCTGTCATGCCAGACCATGGCATTGGCCACCGGCCCATCTTGCCAAGTAACACTAGGAACAAACTGGAGCGTTGGGCCAAGCAAAACTGCCAACCCAAGACAGCACAAAACCCATAATGATTCAGCCGATATTTTCAAAATCATTTCACTGTTGACTTTGCGGGAGCTGGGCTCTTCGTAAAAATTCATGTCACTATCAAAAAAGCACAAGAGGCCGCATGCGGCCTCTTGTGTCACTCTAACAAACAGTGGACATTAGCTCAGTGCACAGGTCCCGGTAGCCAGAGTGCAGCGAGAATTCCTATTTCCAGGGCCGGCCGAATCAGGCGGGAACACCAGTGTGTCACCAATCGCAAGCGGAGTACTGCCACCTGTAGGTGCATCACAAGCCACGCTGGCGGGCGTAGGAGGGGTTGTTCCAATCAAAATTGCAGCAGTTGCGGCCTTAGAAAAGGACGAAGCCTCACCTAGACATGCACTGTTTGCCGAATCAATTCGATAATTGTTATACGCAGGCAGTGCGATCGCAGCCAGAATACCGATGATCGCCACAACGATCATCAATTCGATCAGGGTAAAGCCCTGTTGTACACGTTTCATCATTTGCTTCTCCTAAATGGTAGATGGGGTCCAACAGGTTGCCCTGTCTTGGCCTTTAACGAGCAGCGTGCGTGCCAACTTGAGCCCCCGTCAGGAGAAAAACAATAAACGCCCAATAACGACATGTTTTTATTTGAGAATTTTGTTTACTTCAGGATGAAACTGGAATTATGCACGGCCTGTTTGCGCGCGCGCTTTGTCAGGTGGTGACCTTTTTCGGCACCCATCAACGAAAAAAGCCACGCAATGCGTGGCTTTTTGAATTTGGTGGGTCGGGCGAGATTCGAACTCGCGACCAACGGATTAAAAGTCCGCTGCTCTACCGGCTGAGCTACCGACCCCGATGACCTGAAATGGTGTTCCAGGCTCATCGCGAAGCCAAAGATTATAGTCGAAGCGGCCGTGCACGGTAAAGAGCCGAATGACTTTTTTGTGTCTTCTCACGACATGCAAATAAAAAAGCGGGGTCTCCCCCGCCTGGATGCCTATCGTTTTACTGCCTCAGTAGACGGTCGTTGCTTTTTTTTTGTCCTGCTCTTTGGACTTGGGTGAGGCCTTCTGCATGCTGGCCTTTTGTACGCCAGGTTTAGCTGCGGGCGCGGCAGCGGGTGCGGCGTTGGCGACCGCGCTGTTTGCCGGCGGCTGGTACTGCTCGGTGAAGGCGATGATCTTCTGCTTGCTGATGATGCCCGGCACGAACATCACGATCTCACCGTTGGGGGCATACAGGTACGAGGTCGGGTAGAAATCGACCGGGCCCACCTGCAGGGCCGGGCTGCTCGGATCACGACGGTTGCCACCGATGATCTGCGGGAAACGCAGGTTGTAGCGTTGGATGGTGCTGTGCACGGAGCCTTCGTCTATGCCGTAGTCCATGGCGACACCGATCACGACAAAGTCATTGCGCGCATCCAGGTCATTGAGTTCAGGAAACTCCATCTTGCAACGCGGACACCAGGGGGCCCAGAAATTGACCAGGACCCATTTGCCCTGGTAATCGGAGAGGCGCACGGTCTTACCCTTGGTATCGGTAAAGGCAAAATCAATGGCCGGTGCGGCGTGAGTCTGCCCGGCCACGAGGGTGCCAAGCGCAAAACAGAAGGTGCTGAACCACTTTTTCAATGTCTGTCCTTTCGGCCGGTTTGCCGGTGGAAGTCAACGTAACAACCGACTCCGGCCGGGTCAAGGTTCATTTGAACCATACTGGGTAAATTCTCTACAACTTGTGGTTATTTAACCCTCTCTCATCAACATCATGTATTGAATCTTCATTGTGATGGCTGCTCCGGCAATGATGGCAGCCAGCACGATGAACGACGACACGGCCAGCGTCGAGATCCCGGTCACGCCCTGGCCGATGGTGCACCCCAGCGCTGTCACGCCGCCAAACCCCATCATGATCGCGCCGATGATGTGACGGAACATGTCCTGCGGGGAGTTGAAGGCTTCCCAGCGGAAGGTCTTGTGCGTCACGCCGTACACCAGCGAGCCGACGATGACGCCAAACACACTGGCGACGCCGAAGGTGACGATCGTCGCGGTGTCTGTCCAGTACGCCCACAGGTTCATGGTGTAGCCGAGCGGCGCAACGAAGGTCATGGATTCGGCGAGGTGCGAGTTGGTCCCCAGATAAACCATTTCCAGGGTGTCGGGGTCTTCGCCGAAACCGAAGCGCCCGGTCACATACCAGCCCGCAACCACAATCAATCCGATCACGATGCCTGCAAGAATGTTATCGGTGTTGCCCCGAAATTCTTTATTGATGAATACGTAAAGCAGGAGTGCGACGCCGATGGCCAGACCGATGGCAAGTGTGCCACCGGCAGTGTGCTGGCCGAGCAGCGCGGGCAGGGTCTGCATGCCGTCCAGATAGACCGTGACGGCGTCTGCCTGGAGCACGTTGATGCGGAACGCACCGAAGATGCCCGAGAGTGTGACCAGCGCAGCGTAGCCCATGAAGATGAACACGACGATGGACTTGAGGTTGCCACCACCCAGCCGCACCAGGGTGCGCTGGCCGCAGCCGCCGGCAAGCGTCATGCCCACACCGAATGTCAGGCCCCCGACAAGCGCGGCAAGCCAGTAGAAGTTCGAACCGGTGTAGATGGTCTTGGAGACATCGACCTGGCCAAAGTACACGAGTGCGCTGGTGCCGATGATGGCGACGGCGATCGCGAGCAGCCAGGCGCGCATCCTGTCCCAGTGGTTCATGTTCACGATGTCGGACACCGCGCCCATGGTGCAGAAGTGGGTCTTGTTGCCGATGTAGCCAAAGATGAAGGCAAGGACGAAAGCCAGCCAGGCGACGGTGCGTGTCTTGATGTCGGCGTTGTTGGGATCCCAGCCCAGAGCGATCAGCGCCTGGCTGATGAGATCGAGTCCTTCCATGCTTGCACGTCCCCCGAAAAAAATCTTTTATGGATGACCGCAATGTTGCGGCTTCGGGATTATTCCCCAGCGGCAACGCTTAATCAAATAGGCCGAAACTACATACGGTTTTTCTGATAAACCGTGGGGTCGGACACCCCGACCTGATCGAAGCCCTGCCTGCGCAGGCGGCAGGCATCGCACACCCCGCAGGCGCGTCCTTCGGGGTCGGCCTGATAGCAGCTGACGGTGTGCGCGTAATCCACGCCCAGGCGCACACCCTGCTGGATGATGTCGGCCTTGGACAGGGTTTGCAGCGGCGCGTGGATGCGCAGCGCAGCCCCTTCGACCCCCGCCTTGGTGGCAAGATTGGCGGTGCGCTCAAAGGCGGCAATGAACTCGGGGCGGCAATCGGGATAACCCGAATAATCGACTGCGTTGACACCGATGAAAACGTCGCGCGCGCCGAGCACTTCGGCCCAGGCGAGCGCCAGCGCCAGCATCACAGTATTGCGTGCGGGCACATAGGTGACGGGGATGCCTTCGCTGGGTGTTTCGGGTATGGCAATGGCCGCATCGGTGAGTGCCGAGCCACCCAGCTCACCCAGCCCGAGACGCATCACGCGATGTTCCACTGCCCCCAGGCTGGCTGCCACGCGCGCGGCAGCCAACAGTTCAGCTTTGTGGCGCTGGCCGTAATCGAGACTCAAGGCATGGCAGACGAAGCCGGCCTCGCGCGCAATCGCGAGCACCGTGGCGGAATCGAGTCCACCCGACAGCAGCACAATGGCACGGCGCATCGTCATTTGCCCGGCGTGTTGCCCCACAGGACCTTATGCAACTGCACCTGCATCCGCACGGGCAGTCGATCGGCCAGTATCCACTCGGCGAGCTGTGCCGGAGGCAGTTCGCCCTGCACCGGTGAAAACAGCACGGGACTGATCGCCGGCAAGCCACGCTCGGCGAGCAGGGCGCGCGCCCACTCGTAATCCGCCCGGTCGGCCAGCACGAACTTGATTTCGTCACGGTCGTTCAGAACCGCAAGGTTCTCCCAGCGGTTTCGGCCCACCTCGCCCGATGCCGGCGGCTTGATATCGACAATGCGCGACACGCGTGGGTCGACCGCCGATACATCCAGCGCGCCACTGGTTTCCAGCGAGACCGAATGGCCCGCGTCGGCGAGTGCCCGCAGCAGCGTCAGGCAGTTTTTTTGCGCCAGCGGTTCGCCGCCTGTCACGCATACCGTTGGCACGCCATAGCCGGCAATGCGTGCCAGCAGATCAGGAAGCGACACGGTTTCGCCGCCCTGAAAACTGTATGGGGTGTCGCACCAGCGGCAGCGCAGGGGACAACCCGCCAGGCGAACGAATACGGTTGGCAGGCCAGTCCGGCTGGTCTCGCCCTGCAGGGACAGGAACACCTCGGTCAGGCGCAGGCTCAGGACCGGTGTCGGCGAATCCTCGCGTACTGTGTCCGCCCCACCCGGGCTGTTTGCCACCTGGTCGACCACGGCCTTACTTCAGGGCCGCAAGTCGGCGGCTCGCGAGCGTGGCCGCATTCGTGCCGGGATGTTTCGCCACCAATTCCTCCAGCGTCTTTTTCGCGTCGTCGAGGTTGTCCAGTGCGATCTGGTTGGTGGCGATGTTGAGCATGGCGTCCGGAATCTTGGCGTTGCCGGGATACGCCACCAGCAGTTTCTGCTGATGCGCGAGTGCGGTCTTGTAATCCTTGAGCGCGTAGTGCGAATAGCCAATCCAGTACTGCGCATTGGGTGCCAGGGCGCTGTCCGGATAGGCCTTGAGAAAGCCCTTGAAGCCTGCGATGGCCGCCGCGTAATTGGCTTCACGAAAATGATTCAGCGCCGCTTCGTAAGTGCGGGATTCCACCAGCGGATCCAGTTGTGGTGCAGCAGCCGCTGGAGCAGGCGCGGGAGGTGTGGCAGCGGGCTTTGCGACTGTCGCGGGCGGCTCGGCCGGTTTATCAGCCGACGCGGCAGCCGGGGGCATAGCCGGCGCGGCGGGGGCTGCCGCAACCACAGGTTTGCCCGACTTGGCGAGATCGCTCACGCGCTGATCGAGGTCCACATAAAGGTCGTTCTGCCGCTTGCCCAGCGACTCCATCTGATGCGTCTGCATTTCAGCCTGGCCACGCAATCGCGACAGTTCGGCCTTGAGCGTTTCCACCTCTTTCAGCAAGCCCAGCAACTGCTGGTTTTGCTGGCCGATGCCTTCGATTTGCGCCAGGCGCGCATCGAAAGCATCCAGTCTTTGCTGCAACGCCTGCATCTGCCGGGTGAGCTCGGCCGTATTCCCGCCCAGCAGTTGAGCCGAAGCCGGGGCCGAGACACCCAGCACGCACGCCACCAGCAGGGGACGAAACAGGCGCATGGCGGGATTTACTCGTCGGTGTAGACCAGATCGACACGCCGGTTTTCGGCGAAGGCGGTTTCGTCGTCGCCTTCATTGCGCGGCTTTTCCTCGCCGAAACTCACCGCCTCGATCTGCACGTCACCCACGCCGAGCAACCCCAGGGCCTTGCGCACGGCTTCGGCGCGTTTCTGGCCCAGTGCAAGATTGTATTCGCGGCTGCCGCGTTCATCGGTATTGCCCTGCAGGATGGCGCGCGCACCTTTGTTGGCCAGCAGATAGCCAGCATGGGCTTCCAGTACGCCCCGGTATTCATCCTTGACCACAAAGCTATCGTAGTCGAAGAAAATGCTGCGCTTGGCGAGCGGGCTGGCGGGGTTCTTGCGCTGATCACCGGCAAAGCTGCCGCTGCCGCCATCGAGCTGCTTGCCGTCCAGCGAGCTGCCGGACACGCCCGCGCCTGCCAGGCCAGTCGTTTCCGCACCACCGGCGGTTGCGGCGGCCTTGCTGTCTGCCCCTCCCGCTTGCGCGCTGCTGGCATCCGGCTTGCCGCCGGTGCGGTCTTCCACCGTGGCGCTGGGGCCACCCGTGGTTCCGCAGCCTGCCACGATCAGGGCCAGCAGCAGG
>JBEQCD010000006.1:0-56185 GCA_041639515.1 Hydrogenophilales bacterium
GATCTTACAACTATGGCCTCAACGAAACCCAGATCCGCCGGCTGTTCGTTGAAGCCAAACGCGCCAACATGCCCACCGGCGACAAGCTGCTCGAACTCCTGGAACGCCGGCTCGACAACACCGTGTTCCGCGCGGGCTTTGCCCCCAACACCGTCGCCGCACGCCAGCTCGTGCGCCATCGCCACATCCTGTTGAACGGCGAGCGGGTCAACATCCCGTCGATCCGCATCCAGCCCGGCGACACACTCACCCTGCACGGCAAGGCTGGCAAGATCCCCATGGTGCTGGAAAGCCTGAAGGAACCCACCCTGACCCGCCCCGAGTGGCTGACATTCGACGAAACCCGGCGCAGCGCGCAGGTCAGCCGCATGCCCATGGCCGACGAAGTACCCTTTCCCATCGACGTGCAGCAGGTCGTCGAGTACTACGCACAACGCCTCTGACCGCAGGAACGCCCATGCCCCGCTCCATCCCCACTCCGCCCGAATATGCCCAGCATCCCGAGCTGGCTCTGGTTTCGCTGCTGTACATGCTCTCGCGGCAGCACGCTACCGGCTGCCGCACCATGGCCGAATCGATCACCGCGCACTTCCGCTTTGTGGCCGGCGACGCACGCTACGCCGATGTGCTGCGCAACGCCGCGCAACGCCTGGGCATGGAGTGGCAGGGCCTGCTCGATGCGGCGGACCACGATGGCAGCGTGCATTGACTTGTTGCGTTGACGTCGTATTCGCCGACTAGAATTTCTGCATGCGCACACTTCATTTCACACTCGCCGCCCTGCTCTCGGGCGTCATCGCCCTTCCCGCGCTTTCAGCCATGCCGGATGCCGGCGAGGGGCCCAGCCTGCCACGGGTTCCTCCGGCCACGCATGACGCGGGCGGGCAATACGATACGCCCCCACGCCTGCCCAAGGGTTTCGAGGTTCCCTATCCAGAACGCCTGAAAGGCAGTGGCAACGTCGGTGCCGTCCTCGTGCGCGCGCGGGTTTCGGCCTCCGGCCTGCTCTCCGATCTCGCCGTGCTCCAGTCGCACCATGCCGCAATCGAGGACGCCGTCATCGATGCCCTGCTCGATGCCCGGATGGAACCTGCGACCCGCAATGGCCAACCCGTCGAGGCCACGGTACTGATCCCGATTCAATTCAAATACCGGCCCCCTCAGGGGCGCTGGTACGCCCGTGAGGGCATCCTGCCTTACACGTTGCCGAAAAAAAGCGGTGACACGCTGCCAGCCGAGCTGCGCTACGACAAACCGCCCAGGCCCGTGCTTGCCACCTTGCCGGTCTATCCTTACGCCCTTGCACAGCAAGGCGTGGAAGGCTCAGCCAAGGTCGCCTTCGTCGTCGGCAAGCACGGCCGGGTGACGGAGACGCGCATTCTCGAATCCAGCCACCCAGAGTTCGGGCTCGCCACCGCCGCCATGCTCGAATCCTGGACTTTTCTTCCCGCCCGGCGCGACGGCCAGCCCGCCGCTGCAATGTTCGTCAAGGAACAAACCTTCTCCGGCGACAACCGCGACACCGCCCTGACGGACGTCGATCAGGGCCTGCTCGACGAAACCGGCAAAGCCGACACTCGCCCCTACGTCCTGACCGAACTCGACCATGTGCCGGCAGCCCGTTATCGCGTCACCCCCCCTTATCCTCGCGCACTCGCCGGACAAAGCCTGCATGAGACCGTCATGATCGAGTTCATCCTCGACAAGGCAGGACGCGTGCACCTGCCACGCATCGTCAACGCAGTCCACCCGGAATTCGGCTGGAGTGCTGCGACGGCACTCGCGCGTTGGCGCTTCGAGCCGCCGCTGCGCCAGGGCCAGCCTGTCTTGGCACGCTTGCGCATTCCCTTCGAATTCAAGCCGGCTGAACACGCTGTGCAATCCAGGGAATTCCCGTGAACACAAACTTGCCATCCACGCACCAGGCCGTTACCCTGATTTGGCGCGAAATCGCAACAAGGTTCGCTTTCGCGCCCCATTCCGCCAGCCAGCTTGGATTGCCTCGCTAGCCAGTTTGTCGACCGACACATACGACTGGCCATGCTCGACGCATCTGCCAGTCGCTCACGTCCAACCCTGGAGGAAACCATGTCCACCCCCCTTGATCCCGAAACCATCCGCGCAGAATACGAAGTCTTTCCCGCGCGCTTTCAATCCCTGTTGATGGCCACCGTCAACGGCGAAGGCGAACCCAATGCCAGCTATGCCGCCTACGTGCGTCACGGCGTGGACTTCTACATCTACGTAAGCGAACTGGCCGCGCACACCCGCAACCTGCGGGAGCAGGGCAAGGCCAGCGTGTTCTTCATCGAAAACGAAACCGACAGCGGCAATCTCTTCGCGCGTCGCCGCCTCACCTATCAGTGCACGGCTCATGCCGTGCCACGCGGCGAAGGCGAATTCACGCGCATCATCGACGCCTTTTCGGACAAGTTCGGCGGCACCATGGACGTGCTGAAGGACATGAAGGATTTTCACCTCTACCGCCTGCAGCCGCACAAGGCGACCTACGTGGCCGGTTTTGCACGCGCCTTCGTCGTCGAAGGCGAGGAATTGAACAGCCTGCGCCACCTCAATGACGTGGGCCACCGTGCGGGCAGCGCCGAAACACAGCAAAAGGCCGACGCGCTGCAGAACGCCTGAATCGCATCCGGGTTGCGGGCTGAAACCTGCAACCCGTCAACCGGGTTCCATCAGGCAGGACCATCCGGTTACTGCCCTCTGTCCGTCTGACCGACTCCCTTTTCGGCAGCACACTCGGCAAAAAAACACGCTCCCCCAGCGCGCCGCCCGTCTTCCTGACGAGCAAATATAAGTTTTTTTACTGGGCCCCATAAAAAACACCACAAGCCAGCCCAACCCGGCGTGCAAGCAGGTTGCACGCCTCATTCGCCCAACGCCGAAAAAAACAAGAAAAAACCTCACATTCCTTCCGACGCCCCTCTCCGGACGACCCGGGCCAGCGCAGATTCAGGCGTCTAATGGCCACATTCAAGCATTCGATATTACTGGCGCGTAAAGAATGGTTACTATGCGGACTCAAAATAATAGTGAACCAACTGGAGGCGTCGCGTCATGCTCTATATCTGCACTCTGCTCGTCCATCGCCTGATGCCGTCGTGCATGGACGCTGCTCACTCGCCCGTCTCCCGCCCCGCCTTCCGTCCTGTCGGCCGACCCTGAATTTCGAGCGCCGCATCCGACACCCGCTCGTCCATCCGTTTTTTTCGTGACTCGTAAACGTTAAGGAGCTCCATCGATGTTTAGCACCAACCCCTTCGTCGAACTGTCGGCCCTGATTCCTTCAGCGGTCATGCAGGGCTACATCATCCTGATGGCCGTGCTGGTCTTTCTGGGCACTGTTCTGGACATGCTGCACAAAGGCAGCGCAACCTACTTCTTCGAGAACTCGCGCAAGGCACGCCAGAGCGCCAAGCGCGAGCTCGGCGGCGGCGACAAGATCGGCCTGGCCGTTGCCGTTGTTGCCAACGAAGTGCTGACCTCGGCTGAATTCAAAAGCACCCGTCGTCGTCTTTCCCACCTGCTCACCATGTGGGGCTTCGTCCTGTTTGCCGTCAGCACAGCCGTGCTGATCTTTGCCCACCCGACCAACCCCGAAGCCGGCATCTGGCCGATGCTGTGGCACCTGGGCGCACTGTCCCTGGCCATCGGCGGCTACTGGTTCTGGTTCTTCATCCGCGTCGACGTGTCGGCTGAAGGCGTGAAGTGGTACAACTTCAATGGCCGTGGCGACATCTTCATCGTCGGCCTCATCACCACCGCAACCTTCGCCCTGCTCTGGTCGGGCACCCAGGGTGGCGGCGCGCTGAACTCGCTGTTCCTGGTCCTGTTCATCCTGTGCACCACGGTTCTCTTCGGTTCGGTGTACTGGTCCAAGTTTGCCCACATGTTCTTCAAGCCTGCTGCGGCTTTCCAGAAGCGCTGCACCAAGGCTGACGGCTCGCGCGAGAACCTGCCCGAAGATTACGAACTGACCGACGCAACCGTGCAGAAGCGCTATCCCGACATCCCCACCTACATGGGCACGAATCCTCCCAACATGGGCAAAGGCTTCAGCGCCGAACGCCCGAACCACTACTGATCCCGTAAAACCGCAAGGAGCCTACTGATGCCAACCTTTGTTTACATGACACGTTGTGACGGTTGTGGTCACTGCGTCGATATCTGTCCGTCGGACATCATGCATATCGACACGGTCACCCGCCGCGCCTACAACATCGAACCCAACATGTGCTGGGAATGCTATTCCTGCGTCAAGGCCTGCCCGCATCAGGCGATCGACGTGCGCGGCTACGCCGACTTTGCGCCGCTCGGCCACTCGGTGCGCGTGCTCCGCGACCCCGAAAAAGGCGTCATTGCCTGGCGGATCAAGTTCCGCAATGGCAAGAAAGACATGGACCTGCTGGCACCGATCACCACCAAGCCCTGGGGTACCTGCATTCCCCAGCTGAGCAGCGTGCCCGCGCCTTCCGCAGAAATGCGCAAGAGCCAGTTGCTCTTCAACGAACCTAAATACATTCGCATGGATGATGGCGGTCTGCATACGCTCGAATCCAACGGCCTGAAAATGAAAGCGGGGGTCTACTACTGATGGCTTACGACACAATTATCGAAGACGGCATCGACATCCTGGTGTGCGGTGCGGGTCTGGGCGGCACGGGCGCAGCCTGGGAAGCACGCTACTGGGGGCAGGACAAGAAGATTGTCATTGCCGAGAAAGCGAACATTGATCGTTCCGGCGCGGTGGCCCAGGGCCTCTACGCGATCAACTGCTACATGGGTACCCGCTTCGGCGAGAACAACCCGGAAGACCATGTGCGCTATGCACGCATGGACTTGATGGGCATGGTGCGTGAAGACCTGCTGTTCGACATGGCCCGCCACGTCGACTCGGCCGTGCACCAGTTCGAGGAATGGGGCCTGCCGCTCATGCGCAACCCCAAGACCGGTGCCTACCAGCGCGAAGGTCGCTGGCAGATCATGATCCACGGCGAATCCTACAAGCCCATCGTGGCCGAAGCCGCCAAGAAATCGGCTGACAAGGTGTTCAACCGCATCTGCGTGACGCACCTGCTGATGGACGAGTCGAAGGAAAACCGCGTGGCAGGCGCCGTGGGCTTCAACGTCCGCACCGGCAACTATCACGTCTTCAAGGCCAAGGCAGTCGTCGTCGCCGCAGGCGGCGCATCCAACATCTACAAGCCGCGTTCCGTGGGTGAAGGTGCTGGTCGCGTGTGGTACGCGCCCTGGTCGTCCGGCTCGGCCTACGGTCTGCTGATCGGTGCCGGTGCCAAGATGACGCAGATGGAAAACCGCATCGTGCTGGCCCGCTTCAAGGATGGCTACGGTCCCGTCGGTGCGTACTTCCTGCACCTCAAGACCTACACCCAGAACTGCAACGGTGAAGAATACGAGTCGAAGTGGTTCCCCGAACTGACCAAGATGGTTGGCAAGGAATACCTCGACACCGAAGGCCAGCATCTGTCGCACAAGCCGATTCCGACCTGTCTGCGTAACCACGCCTTCATTTCCGAAGTGAATGCCGGTCGTGGCCCGATCCACATGGTGACGATGGAAGCCTTCCAGGATCCGCACCTGGAAGAAATCGGCTGGCACAACTTCCTCGGTATGACCGTCGGTCAGGCCGTGCTGTGGGCCGCCACCGACGTCGATCCGAAATACGAGAACCCCGAACTCACCACGTCCGAGCCCTATGTCATGGGTTCGCACGCGACGGGTTGCGGTGCCTGGTGTTCGGGTCCCGAAGACATCTCGCCGCCCGAGTACTACTGGGGCTACAACCGCATGACCACCGTCGAAGGCCTGTTTGGTGCCGGCGACGCGGTCGGTGGCACCCCCCACGCGTTCTCGTCGGGTTCCTTCACCGAAGGCCGCCTCGCCGCCAAGGCAGCGTGCCAGTACATCGATGACGGCAAGGCCGAAGGCATTGTGGTTTCGCAGGCACAGATCGAGCGTCGCAAGAAAGAGATCTACAAGCCGATGGAACACTACAAGACCTATCGCAACGAGATCACCGCCGGCTCGGTCAACCCCAACTACATCAACCCGCGCCAGGGCCTCGACCGCCTGCAGAAGCTGATGGACGAATACTGCGGCGGCGTGACGGTCAGCTACATGACCAACGAAAAGCTGCTCAACATCGGCCTGAAGAAGTTGAAAACGCTGGAGGAAGACCTGGAGAAGATCGGTGCAGCCGACATCCACGAACTGCTGCGCGCCTGGGAACTGAAGCACCGCCACCTCACCTCCGAGGCGGTGATGCAGCACACCCTGTTCCGCAAGGAAACCCGCTGGCCCGGCTACTACTATCGTGGCGACGTCATGAAGCTCGACGACGAAAACTGGCATGTCCTCACCGTGTCGCGTCGCGATCCGAAGACCGGCGAGTACACGATGGAAAAAGCGCCCTGCTACCACATCGTCGGCAAGGACGACTGATCTGACCCAACGCTGGACCGCATGAAGAAATCCCCGCGCAAGCGGGGATTTCCGACTCCGGAACGCAACACTCAAGGATCAACGCAAGTTGGTCTTTTTTTTCGCATAGCGAGTATCCTTAATCTTTTGTTTTGCGCAGACAGCCATGACCTCAATTGCCGCCCCCACCGAACAGACCGATGTCGATCTGAAGAACATCATCGACCACAGCGACGAAGAACTCGCCGCCATTGCCCACCCGATGTGGGATGAACTGATCGAATACTCCAACAAGGGCCAGTACGGAAAATTCGTCCGCAAGTTTTCCTACAACCTGCTCTTTGGCCTGAACGAGGTGGAAATGGGCAAGCAGTTCGCCAACAGCGAACTCACCCGCAACCTCAAGAAGGAATACGATTTTCTGGGCTTCATCCGGCGTGGCCAGCATGTCACCTGCCTCTACCGCGTGCGCAGCACCAAGCGCGAAGGCGAATGGCTGGGCCGCATGGTTCTGGGCTACGAAAAAGGCGAAGTCCGCATCTTCGGTGCCTCGGTTTTCTGACATTCCGCCCGCGCCATTCCTGTTGCCCCATTCTGACGACCATGACTGAAATCATCAAAGACATCATCTCCGACGGCAAATACGTCGAACTGAAATACCAGGTCATCGACCTGAGATCCGGCAGCGTGCTCACCGAAGTCGAGTTCCCTCTCGGCTATGTCCACGGCGTGAACGAGATTCTGGCACCCGATGTCATGCGTGCCCTGGCCGGCCAGGCCGCCGGCGACACCATCGAAGTGCCCATCGACTGCAACAAGCTCTATGGCCCGCGCGACGAATCGCTGGTGATCATCGAGAATGTTGAAAACGTACCCGAGGAATACCGGGAACTGGGTACCGCCATCCTGATGGAAAACGACGCGGGGCAGACCAAGACCTTCTACGTCACCCGCATAGGCGGCGACACCATCGTGATCGACGGCAACAACCCCCTGTGCGGCCGCGAGGTGGTGTTCAAGCTGAAAATCCTGCTGGTGCGCGACGCTACCGAACAGGAAATGGAACTGGGCGGCCCGGTCGAACAGACACCCGACCTGCCCAAGGGCGCTGTCCCGATCTGACCCTGATACGGCCCACCCGTCCGGGCGGGCCGTAGACATGAAAAAACGCGCCTTACGGCGCGTTTTTTCATGTCCCCTGATCGAGTCTCAGGGGTGGCCCGGATCAGGGACGCTTGGGCGTCACATAGGGCTTTTCTTTCTGGAACGGTTCCCAGGTGGTTTCATACCCCACGTAGCCCTTTTCGTTCGGCGCTTTTTGACGGGTGGTCAGAAAACGGCTTTTGCCTTCGGGGACTTTGGGGCGGACTTTCGGTGCATCACTCATGGTCTTCCTCTACGTATCAGTATCAGGGGAGTCACAGATCGAATGAAACGCCATCCTCTCCCATTCGGCTGGCATTTCAAGGTAAACAGTTTGTGCAGGGTTTCTGCTCAACAAGCCGGCAAAGCATACCATTTCCCGCCCGGAAACATGGATTAAATGTATGGCCGCTTGTATAAATGGCCCCTATAGATAAAGCACCCCCTCACGCCGGTTCACACGGCCGTCCAGCTCCCCGGCCGCCACGCGGATACGGGCCTCGACCAGGATGGAACGCATCAGCGCTTCGTCCGCCACCTCGGGGTAAAGCGAGTGGAAACGCAGCACTTCCAGAGCCTGGTCGCGGGCTGACTGCTCCAGCCGCAACCGGTCTGGCTGCGCCAGTCCGTGCAGCATCAGCAGTCGCGAGGCCTGGCGGTGGATATACCGCCGGCAGAGATCACTCTCGCGGGCGTCCTGCCAGTCTTCACGCACCATGAACGGCGGAAAGCGATCAGGTTCGCCCGCCCGGCGATGAAACCACCTTGCCCGGGGCTTACGCCCCGCACGCTCGGCCACCAGCCGCTCCAGCCTGTGGTTCACCGGCGTTTCGCCGCGCGCCTGTTCTTCAGCGCTCAGCTCGATCTTCATGGCCGCCGAAGGCAGCGCCGTCCACTCGGTATGCGCAGGAAAGCGCGCCATGTGCTCGCCTTCGGTGCAACTGAAAATCAGGGCCAGCGGCGACTCATCCACCGCATCAAGCAACCAGTATTCGTACCCATCCGCAGCAGGAAACGGCAGCGTGGCCGTGCCCAGAAACAGGGCGAGTTCGAGGATCCTGTCGTCCAGCGGCTCGCCTTCGAGCGTGCCTGTCGCCACGATTTCAGCCAGATTGGCCTGCCTGAACCAGGTCGCACGCGAAAAACTGGTTTCATCGCGACGGTAGTGCACCTCCCAGATTTCGCGGTCCATGCTCACCACCCGCGCCCGGTCGGATTCGGCAATCTGGACCTGACCCGAATAGGGCGGCAGCAGCCGCTGGGAATACGCGCGGATCATGATGCCGAATCGGATACAGGCGCAGGCTGGGGCGCGCTGTCGAACAGGTCGCCCGCAAACATCTCGGCAAGGTGCGGGGCATAGGTCAACACCGCTCCCTGCTGGATGCCCAGCCCGGAAAATGCCGCCTCGACGCCGGCCCGCCGCGCGGGATCGCTGGGTGGGCGGGCCAGCACCTCCATCGCCGCAATCAGGGGGACAGGGTCCGCCCCGGCCAGATAGGTATTCAGCATCTGCACGTCAGATTCGATTCGGGCAGTGGCGCGGGCATCCTGCATATCCAGCATGGCAATCCTGTCAGTGAGATCAATGCTGCCAAACTTGCAAACTTGTTGATGAACACATGGCTAGTGCGAGGATACGCCAAGCATCTGTCGAATGCGAACCGCACAAGTGACGATGGAACGCCGCGCCGCCCGGTATGACGTCATCGGCTTGCACGCCGCGCGGCTCAAGCGCATGAACCGCGCAAGCGATTCATTGGTTCACCCACCAATAATCGCTATTGACAATCGTTCTCATTAATAAGAAGATCACGGCGTTCTGATTTGCACGGCTGATCCAGCCGGCAAACCAACCGACCCATCGGTCGCGCCAGCCTGCTTCGACACCGAAGCGCCAGCCCAGCCGGAAGCCTGCTTCCGCCTGCCAGCCAATCCCCCGGGATGAGCCAGTCCACCTCCGCGCATTGCGCATTGTTCGGCTCATCACATACAGGGGAATTTCATGAAAACCACAACCGCTCTGGCGGCGGTCGCTGCCGGTTTCAGCCTGACTCACGCCGCTTTGGCCGTCGATATCCCGGTTACCGAGGACGTGATGACGTCATCGTTCTTCCAGGGGACTAATACCGTTCGCGGCTATGCCAGCGAAAGCAATCGCCCCGTGATGCGCGTGTCGACGCCTGGCGCATTTGGCAATGCCGGTGCCGAAACGATCTATCTCGGTTTCAACTACGATTTTTCGATGTTTACCGGCCCGGTGGTGGCCACGCTGACGATGCAAAGCGTCGAGGGCGGCTTTGGTGCCGACGCCAGTGCAGGCAATCCTTTCACCGTATCGGCGCATGGTGTGAACGCAGACCCGCTCGCCAGCATCACCGATGACACCAACCCTGCCGGCTCGATCAGCTGGCTGGATTTCTACAACAGCAACATCCTGGCCGCCGACAGCGCGGCGATCACCACAGTGAATTGCACCGATTGCGCCGTGACTTTCGATGTCTCTACGCTGGTCAACAGCTGGATCACAGGCAGCAACGCCATTCAGACCATCGCGCTCACCGGCAAGAATGACACGTCCGGCAATGACATCCTCCACGGCTTCCTCAACAACGACAATGGCGGCGTGCTGCAAGGGGCCACCTATCTCACCGTGACGGCTGTGCCCGAACCTGAAACCTACGCCATGCTGCTGGCCGGTCTGGGTCTGACCGGCTGGATGGTCCGTCGCCGCAAGCGCCAGGGCTGACGCACCATGCGCCACACGCTCCGCAGTGCGGGCCTGGCGCTCGCCTGCCTGCTGTCCGGCCCGGCATGGGGTGGCTATTACCCCATGTATGCCAGCTGGCCGCAGGCAGGCGGGCCGGGTTCGCAGCTCACGCTCACCTACAGCTACAGCAATCTGCTCGATGGCAGCATGGCCACCCGCGCCGGCATTCCGCTGGCGACCGATGCTCTGAAGGGGGCATTCGAACAGGCGTTTGCCGATTATGCCGCGTTTCTGCCGATTCATTTCGTCGAGAGAGCCGATGCCGGCCCCCTGCCCGAAACCGGCCAGTACGACCCCACGGGGCTCGCCGATATCCGCATCGGCCAGGTCGCGCATGTGGACGATGCCAATGCCTACGCCTACTTCCCCATGCATACGGAAAGCAGCGGTCTGGCAGGCGCCATCGTCTTCAACGCCGGCCGCTTCGGTGCTGGCTGGACGCTGAGTTTCTTCTACGCCGTGGCGCAGCATGAACTGGGACATTCGCTCGGCATGGGGCACTACATCGACGACGACCCACTCGCCTCCAGCGTACTGGCGCATTCCAGCTACACCGGCCCGCTTTACCCGCTCGACGAAGGCACGGTCGCGGCCCTGCAAGCCGTGTATGGCGCCGGATCCGGTTCGGTCACGCCCCTGTCCGCCGTACCCGAACCCGCCACCTGGGCCAGCCTGCTGGCCGGGCTGAGCCTGATCGCCTGGAAACGCACAAGGAAAACCACATGAACACGCATCGACTCGTCACCGCCTGCCTTCTGGCCGCACTCAGCCTGCCCGCCTGGGCCGTCACACCCGGCGCACTGGGCGACCTCGCCGGGCAAACCCTTTCGATTGGCAACAGCGCGGCTCCCGGGCAGGTTTTCAGTGAAAGCTACACGTTCGATCTGGCGTTCGATTCGATCTTTGCCGGCACCGCCGTCACCCTGCACCTCGACCTGCCCCCTACTCCGGGCGTGGAATTCAGCCTGGCCCATTTCAGCCTGGCCCTCTTCGATGCAAACCACACCCTGCTGGCTCAGGATGTGGCCAGCACGCCAGACGATTTCACCCTGAGCCTGTCGACCGCCCTGGCTGCTGCAAGCGGCTATCGCCTCGTGGTCAGCGGCACCGCCACCGGCACACTCGGCGGCAGCTATGGCGGCGTGCTGGCAGCGGCCCCCGTGCCCGAACCGCACACCTGGGCCATGTTGCTGGCCGGACTGGGACTGACCGGCTGGGTCACGCAACATGCACGACGCAGGAGCGCCGGATGAAACCCGCGCTCTGGCTGCTGCCCGGTGTGCTGCTTGCGTTGCCCGCGCAGGCACTGAACATCGAATTCGATTACACCTACGACACCCGGGGCTTCTTCACCGACATCGCCACGGGCATGCCCATCGTCGAGCGTCGTGCGCTGCTCGAAGAAGCCGCATCGTTCTACAGCGGTTTCACCGATTCGCTCACGGCCATCGCGCCACAGGCCTGCGACAGCTGGTCGGTGCGATTCACACACCCCAGCCTCGGCCCGATCGTCACCCTCACCAATCCATCCATTGCTGCCGACACCATTCGCATTCATGTCGGCGGATCGAATTCCGCACCCGGCGTACTCGGCTTTGCGGGAACCGGAACCGTCCTCTCGGCCACAGGGTCACCGGACTTTGTAGATGCCGTGATGCATCGCGGGCAAGGCCAGACCCTGGGGCCGGAAGCCCGCGACTATGCCACCTGGGGCGGCTATATCTGGTTCAACGCCGCGAATGACTGGCACTTTGGCAGCGACATCAGCCAGCTCACCCATGACAACCCGGATTTCCTCACCACGGCCATACATGAAATCGGCCACATCCTCGGGTTTGGCACGGCCGACTCCTGGTTGACACAAATCGATGCAAACGGCCGCTTTACCGGGGCCAGCGTTCTGGCCCTGAACGGCCAGCCCGTCGAGCTCGATGTGTATGGCATGCATTGGGCCGAAGGCACCATGAGCACCTATCAGGGATACCCACAGGAAACCCTGATGGATCCCAGCACCCCGCGCGGTGAACGGCAGTTGCCTACTGCACTCGATTACGTGGCCTTTTCCGACATCGGCTGGCAAGTCACCCCGGTACCCGAGCCCCACAACCTTGCCTTGTTCGGTACGGGCGCGCTGCTGGTCCTCATTGCCGCACGCCGCCGCAACACACGGGCCTGAAGCATGCGTTTCGGCCCCATTCATTCAGCCAGCCAGTCCCTGCGACCAGCGAGCGCGATCCGCCCATCCGGGCGTTCTGTTGGTTGTTCAACTCATATCTACAAAGGGAACTGACTCATGAAACTCAAACTTGCAACTCTTGCAGCCCTGCTGGCTGCTTCGCCGGCCTTCGCGGACACCACCAACGGCCCCAACCCCTACGCTGCCGGTCTCGGCTTCGACACCCCGGCCGAGGCCAGCTGGGGCGGCTGGAATCGCGGCGACGCAGGCACCAGCTACGCCGAGTGGGACAACTTCGTCGATGCCACCTATGCCGGCACGCGCACTGCTGCGCCGGATGCGGGCAGCTCCGGCGTAAGCAATGCCCACATCGGCTGGAACAACGGCACCTTCATGGCTGGCTCGGGCAACCTCTACAGCTTCAGCGTGGGAGAAGTGTTCCAGGTCAGTCTGGCAGGCACCTCGGCCACGGGTGCGATGCGTGCCGTCCTGCAGGTCGAGACCTGGGGCAACACGATCGACAGCATGCTGCTCAACGGCCTGGCTCCGACCTTCACCCAGACCACTTTCAGCGGCCTGGTGATGACCGATGCTGTTGGCGAAGTCGATCTCAAGCAGACCCTCTACTACTGGGATCTGACTGCCATGCCGGCAAACTATGTGTTTGATTTCACCGCACCGGTCCACACCACCGTGGCACAGGTTGCAGTCGACATTGCCGCTGCGCCCGTACCCGAACCCGAAACCTACGCCATGCTTGCAGCTGGCCTGGGTCTCGTGGGCTGGCAGGTTCGTCGCCGCAACAAGGCTGCCCAAGCAGCAGCATGACGTATCGGCCGCTCGCATGGGCACTGGCCGTGGCGTTCAGCCACGGCCTCTGTCCCACGGCCTCTGCCCAGACCGTGCTCGACACGGTCTCGGTGCAGGCCGAATCCATTCAGGATGACATCGACGAAACGGCCACGATGACCACGCTGGATGCCACACGCATCAGCGAGGGCATGGTCGCCAACATCAAGGATGCCGTGCGCTACGAGCCCGGCATTTCCGTCACCAACAACGCTTCCCGTTTCGGCCTGGCCGGTTTCAATATCCGCGGCTTGGAAGACAATCGCGTCCTCATGCAGATCGACGGCGTTCGTTTACCCGAGGCATTCAAGATCGGCGGCTACGCCAATGTCGGCCGCAATCTGGTTGATGTCGCACTGCTCAAGCGCATCGACATCCAGCGCGGCAGCGCATCGGCACTGTACGGCTCTGGTGCGCTTGGCGGAGCGGTCGGCTACATCACCCCCGACCCCGAGGACTGGCTGACGGGCACGCGCCCGATCGGCGGCGGCATCGAAGTGCAATACCACAGCGCCAACGACGGCAAGGCTGTCATTCCCACTCTTGCCGTGGGCAATGGCACGCTGAAGCTGCTGTTGCGGGGCGTGCGTCGCGCCGGAACCGAAACAGAAAGCAAAGGCACGCTGGATGTCATCGGTACCCAGCGAACCGTAGCCAATCCACAGGACGATGACACGCTGTCCGGCCTGGCCAAGATCGTGTTCACGCCAGACGCCTCCCTGCGCACCTCGCTGACACTGGAGGGATTCGACCGTGCAGTCGACACGCACCACCTGTCGTCTGTGCGTGGCCCCATCGTCGACGTCCGCACCGAGGATCGCTACAACCGGAAACGGATATCGCTGGATCAGCGCGTGAGCGGACTCGCTCTCGGCACGCTCGATCTCAAGCTTTACAAGCAAACGAACCTCACCCAGCAGGACACGTTCGAGCGGCGCCGCTATTCCCCGGTCCTGTTCTCGCTCGTCGACCGCAATATGGAACAGCAGCAGGACATCATCGGCATGCGCCTCGCGTTCGATACCCTGCTGGAAGCGCAGGGGGCGCACCGCATCAACTGGGGACTGGAAGTCAGTCGGCGTGACACCGTCCAGATGCGCGATGGCCAGGAGTTTTTCCCCACCCTGAACCTGCTGGAAAAGGAAGTGGCCGGCATCACCTATCCCGCCCGGGACTATCCGCCGTCGATCATCGATGAGATTGGCGTGTTCGCGCAGGACACCTGGATGCTGTCCGAAATCTGGTCGTTTCTGCTCGGCATGCGCTACGACCGCTACATGCTCAAACCCGAGCCGGATGCCCTGTACACCTCAGCCAATCCGACCGCAACTGCATCGCGCAAGACGCTCGATGCGTACTCCCCGAAACTCGGCGCAATCTGGCGATTCGCTCCCGGCTTTGAACTCTCCGGTCAGTATGCCTGGGGCTTTCGCGCGCCCCCTTTCGACGACGTCAATATTGGCTTCACCAACCCCGGGGCCTACATCACCATTCCCAATCCGGACCTCGAACCCGAGATTTCCCACGGCCCGGAAATCTCCCTGCGCCGTCGCCATGCCCGGGGCCATTGGCATGTCACCGGGTTCGACACCCGTTACAAAAACTTCATCGAAACCGAAGCCCTCAGTTGCCCAAGAGGCCCGGCTCCACCTGGGACACTCGGACCGTTGCTGCCAACCGCCAACCCCCTGTGCAGTCCGTCCGAAGTGGATACGTTTCAGGCCCTCAATCTCGACGGTGTTCGCATCTACGGCCTCGAAGCCGGATTCGCCCAGTCGCTCAACAGCGACTGGGCCCTGCGTGGCAGTCTGGCCTGGGCGCATGGCCGCGATGCCGACGCCAATCCGATCGACAGCGTGAATCCCCTGAGTGCCACCCTGGGGCTGATCTATGACGTCGGCACCTGGAAACTGGAGACCACCCTGACCATGGCGCGTGGCAAATCGGGCAAGGATGCCCGGCGCAACGACGCTGGCGCGGTCGAGCGACTCTATCTTTCGGATGGCTACGCTGTGGTGGACCTGCGTGGTCACTGGCGATTTGCCCGGCACGGTCGCGTGTCACTGGGCGTACTCAATCTTTTTGATACCCGATATTCGCAATGGTCCGACGTGCCTGTGCGCGACGTGCACATCGCCGATTCCAGCTTCGGTCCCGATCGCTATTCCCAGCCTGGCCGCAATTTTTCCTTCAGCCTCAGCTACGACTTCAAATGACCGCTTCCCCACCGCGCGCCGCACTCGACATGCTGTGCTTCCTGCCCGCACGCGACTTCGACCTGTCTCAGCGTTTTTACCTCGAACTCGGTTTCGAGCGGGTTTGGGCGGACGACAAACTGGCACGTTTCCAGATCGATGGCTGCGCGTTCATGCTTCAGGATTTTTACGTCAAGGCCCACGCCCATAACTGCATGATGCACCTGCGCGTCGCCTGTCTGGATGACTGGTGGCGGCACGTTGTCGCGCTCGATCTGGGCCGGCGCTATGGCTGCCACAGTGAACCGCCGGCGCAACGCCCGTGGGGCATGCGCGATTTCACGCTGGGCGATCCCAGCGGCGTGTTGTGGCGCATCGCAGAGAACAACAACCCCGCCTCCTGACCCGTACCGCCCCCGGCAACCCGGCCGTCTGGGCGTGACCGTCCGCGCTTCAGGGCCTGCATGCCGGTCACGGCCGTTCGGATTGGCTTGCCCGTTCACGGCTCACCCCCCTTTTTCTCCCGCGCCGACGGACGATTGACACTATCAATCGAACCGTAAAGTAAATTGAATTGGAATATTCTGTTTTGCTTAAATAGACTGCGCGCTGTTCACATTTCAACCCGCTTTTTCATAGGAGCCACAACCATGCACAGCCTCATCAACACCGTCATCAAACCCTTCAAAACCGAAGCCTATATGGACGGCAAGTTCCAGCACCTGACCAGCGACGACCTCATGGGCAAATGGTCGGTGGTGTTCTTCTACCCGGCCGACTTCACCTTTGTCTGCCCCACCGAACTGGGCGATCTGGCTGACCACTACGAGCAGTTCAAGAAGCTGGGCGTGGAAATCTACGCTGTGTCCACCGACACCCACTTCACCCACAAGGCCTGGCACGATTCCTCGGAAACCATCGGCAAGATCCAGTACCCCATGCTGGGCGATCCCACCGGCACCATCACCCGCAACTTCGGCGTGATGATCGAAGAAGCCGGCCTCGCCGAGCGCGGCACTTTCGTCATCGACCCGCAGGGCAAGATCCAGATCATCGAGATCAACGCCGGCGGCATCGGCCGGGATGCGTCTGAACTGCTGCGCAAGATCAAGGCCGCGCAATACGTGGCTGCGCACCCGGGTGAAGTCTGCCCCGCCAAGTGGAAGGAAGGCGAAGCCACCCTGGCTCCGTCTCTGGACCTGGTCGGCAAGATCTAAATCCCCATCGTCACCTCTCCTTCGCAGGAGAGGGGCCATAACAAGGCGTCGGCCGGCTCCGGCTGCCGACGCCTTCTTATTGCCCGAAATCGGAGAACCTCATGCTCGACGCCAACATCAAAGCCCAGCTCAAAACCTATATGGAGCGGCTGGTCGCGCCCATCGAACTCGTCGCCCACCTCGACGACAGCGCAAAAGCGCAGGAAATGCGCAGCCTGCTGGAAGAGATCGCCAGTGTTTCCGACAAGATTGCGCTGGTCGAATCCGGCACCGACGCGCGCAAGCCGTCCTTCAGCATCGCCCGCCAGGGTGAGGCCGCCCGCGTGCGTTTCGCCGGCCTGCCCATGGGACATGAATTCACTTCGCTCATCCTTGCGCTGCTGCAAGTGTCCGGCTACGCGCCGAAGATCACCGACGAACAGGTCGAGCAGATCAAGTCGCTCGAAGGCCCCTTCCGTTTCGAAACCTATATTTCGCTCTCCTGCCACAACTGCCCGGACGTGGTGCAGGCACTCAACACGCTTGCCGCGCTGAACCCCAACATCGAAGCCGTGATGATCGATGGCGCGCTGTTCCAGGCCGAAGTCAACGAGCGCCAGGTCATGGCCGTACCCACCGTGTATCTCAACGGTGCCGTGTTCGGCAACGGCCGCATGGAAATTGGCGACATTCTGGCCAAGCTCGACACGGGCGCGGCCGCCCGCGACGCCAAGCGGCTGGCGGAAAAAGCGCCCTACGACGTGCTCATCGTCGGCGGCGGCCCGGCTGCCGCGTCCGCAGCGATTTACGCCGCGCGCAAGGGCATCCGCACCGGCGTGCTCGCCGAGCGTTTCGGCGGCCAGGTGCTCGATACGCTCGCCATTGAAAACCTCATCTCGGTACCCGAGACCGACGGACCGAAACTGGCGAAAGCACTCGAAGTCCACGTGGGCGAATACGACGTGGATGTGATGAACCTGCAACGCGCCGACAAACTCATCCCCGCCAGCGGCGGTGGCTACCATGAAGTGCGTCTGACCAACGGGGCCGTGATGAAATCCAAGTCCGTCATCGTCGCCACCGGCGCGCGCTGGCGCGAACTCGGCGTACCTGGCGAGCAGACCTATCGCGGCAAGGGCGTGGCCTACTGCCCGCACTGCGACGGCCCGCTGTTCAAGGGCAAGCGTGTCGCTGTCGTGGGCGGCGGCAACTCGGGCGTGGAAGCGGCCATCGATCTGGCCGGCATCGTCGGCCATGTCACCCTGTTCGAATACGGCGACACCTTGCGTGCCGACGCCGTGCTGCAAACCAAGCTTTACAGCCTGCCCAATGTCACCGTCATCAAGAGCGCACAGACCACCGAAATCACCGGCGAGGGCGGCAAGGTCAACGGGCTGGTCTACACCGACCGCACCAACGGCCAGTCGCAGACGATTGCACTCGAAGGCGTGTTCATCCAGATTGGCCTGTTGCCCAACACCGACTGGCTCAAAGGATCGATCGAACTCAGCAAGTTCGGCGAGATCGTCATCGACGACCGGGGCCAGACCAATGTGCCCGGCATCTTCGGTGCGGGCGACTGCACCACCGTGCCGTACAAGCAGATCGTCATCGCCATGAGCGAAGGTGCCAAGGCCAGCCTCGCGGCATTCGACCACCTGATCCGCAGCTCGGTCCAGTAAACCTCTCCGCATACAGGCCGGACCCTGTGCCCTCCGGGCAGAGGGTCCTTTTTTTGTATGGCCTGCGCCCACCTTCACGGCTCACCCGGCACTTGGTCCCCAGTTGCTCCGTTATGCCGACCCTGACGTCCCTCGACACCGCATCAAATGTGGCATTCATACATCACACCGGGCCGGGCTCTGTACAAGGCTGAGTATCAGCATTGACTAATTTAATGCGAATTATTATCATTATTTGCCTTATTCCTGGCGTTCGGGCACCTTGCCTCGGGCGATTCCAGGCAGCCCCATAGCAGATTGTTGCCCAACGCAGGTGTACGCTTGCCTTTGGCTCGCCCAGTACAGGATTCACCCGGGATGACGTCCTCGCAGCCCTTGCCGATTTTGACCGCCGCAGCTTCTGCTGCCCCGGCGTTTCCCTATGCGCCGCGCCTGTCGCGCGCCAGCCTGGCCGGCGTGGTGGGCGTGCATGCTGCGTTGCTGGTCTGGCTGGCGGTTGCCCCCGCAGAGCCTGAACGCATCACACCGCCTCGCCCGCTCACGGTGAGTCTGATCGTGCCGGAGGTGCAGGAACCGGAACCGCCCCAGCCCAAACCCGAGCCGACCCCTGCGCCGCCCAAGCCGGTGGTCAAGCCCTTGCCGCCCCCGCCGGTGCTGGTGGCCGAACGCGCCCAGCCCGCGCCGCAGCCCGTCATCGAAGCGCCCAAGCCGGTGCCCGTTCCCGAGCCGGTCCCCGAGGTGCTGCCGCCGCCCGCGCCGCCTGTGGTGGCAGAAGCGCCCAAGCCTGCACCGCCGCCCCCACCACCGCCCACCCCACCACGCCCGGCGGATTACCTCAACAATCCCAAGCCGGCCTATCCCGCGCTATCCAAGCGTCTGGGCGAACAGGGCATCGTGCGCCTGAACATTCTGGTCAACCCGGACGGCAGCGTGGCCCGGCTCGAAATCGCCAAGAGCAGCGGTTACCCGCGCCTCGACGAAGTCGCCATGAAAACGGTCCAGTCGAGCTGGAAATTCGAGCCGGCACGCCAGGCCGGCAAACCGGTTTCGGCCTGGGTCATCGTCCCCATTGAATTCACCCTCAGGAGTTAAGCCTCATGGAACCCACGCAACAGGCCGCCCAACAACTCGGCTTCGCCCATTTCATCGCGCAGGCCGACACGCTCGCGCACATCCTGCTCGTCATCCTGCTCGCGATGTCGGTGATCACCTGGTATCTCATCGTCTCCAAGAGCCTCGCCAACCTGAAGATGAAAAAGCACGCGCAGGCCTTCCTCGCGCGCTTCTGGGAAGCGCCCAACCTCGCCGCCGTGGGTGATTACCTGCAGAAAAACGGCGTGAACGATCCCTTCTCGCATCTCGCGCACCATGGCCTCAAGGCCGCCGAGCAGTTCCGCAACAAGACCGGTTCGCGCCTGATCGAATCGGGCTCGGAAGACGAGTTCCTCACCCGCGCACTGCGCCGTGCGATCAACCAGGACACCGCGCGCCTGGAGTACGGCCACACCATGCTCGCCTCCATCGCCTCGTCTGCGCCTTTCGTCGGCCTGTTCGGCACGGTGTGGGGCATCTATCACGCGCTGGTCAACATCGGCATGAGCGGCTCGGGCAGCCTCGACCAGGTTGCCGGTCCGGTGGGCGAAGCGCTGATCATGACCGCGCTGGGTCTCGCGGTCGCCATCCCGGCCGTGCTCGCCTACAACTTCTTCAACCGCGCCAAGCGCCAGATGCTCACCGAAGTGGACGGCTTTGCGCATGATCTCTTCGCCTTCATGTCCACCGGTGTGCGCAACAACACGCGTGTCGAGAAGGACAGCGCACAGGTCTACTCCGCCCCCGCTGCGGCGAGGAGCGCTTAAATGGCCTTCGGCGGACTCCTCAACGAGGCTGGCGACGGCGACAACGCGGAAATCAACATGATTCCGCTGATCGACGTGATGCTGGTGCTGCTCGTCATCTTCATCATCACCGCGCCGCTGATGACGCATGCGGTCAAGGTCGACTTGCCGGTTGCCAGCAGCCAGCCCAACGACGTCAAGCCCGAAACGATCAACCTCTCGATCAAGGCCGACGGCTCGGTGTACTGGAACGCCGAACCCATGGACCAGACGGCATGGCGTGCACAGATGGACCTGGCTGCTGCACAGACACCGCAGCCGGAAATCCACATCCGCGCCGACGGCGAACTGGCCTACAAGAATGTCGCGCAGATCATGGCCGACGCTGCCCGCGCCGGGCTCACCAAACTCGGTTTCGTCACCGACCCGAAGGACGCACGCTAGCCGCTGAAACCGCGCCCTTCCCCACCCGCCAGCCACCTGTTCGCAGCCAGCCAGCCCATCAAAAATGAACTGTCGAACAGGAGAGAACCTTGAACACCCGACTTTCGGCCCAACGGCCCCATGCCAAACTCCTCCCGCTGGCCCTGGCCGCCTGCGGCTTTGCAGAATTCGCCCTGGCACGCGAAGACCAGCCCGTCACCCTGCAAAAACTGGAAGTCGTGGATTTTCGCGGCGAGCAGATGGACAGCCTGAAGTACACGCGTGACCTGCAGGACACGCCTCGGCTCATCACCATCCTGCCCGCCGACCTGATCGAGGAGCAGGGGGCCACCTCGCTCAAGGATGCCCTCAAGAACATCCCCGGCATCAGCCTGCAGGCAGGCGAAGGCAACCCGCCCGGTGGCGACCAGTTCAAGATTCGCGGCTTCAACGCGCGTGACGACATCAACGTGAACGGCGGCCGTGACCTTGGCAACTATTTCCGCGATCCCTTCTACGTCGACCAGCTCGAAGTGGTAAAGGGGCCGAATTCGGCCTTCTCGGGCCGTGGCTCTGCCGGCGGCACGGTCAACTTCGTGACCAAGCAGCCCTTCCAGGAAGACTTCAACCGCGCCGAAGTCAGCATCGGCACCGACAGCTTCTATCGCGGCACGCTGGACATGAACAAGACGCTCGGCGACAACAGCGCCGTGCGCCTGAACCTGATGGGCCATGATGCCGACATTCCCGGCCGCGATATCGCGGAAGAGTCACGCTACGGCCTCTATGCCGCCTACACCTGGGGCTTCAAGGGCCCGACCCGAATCACCGCAGACTTCCTGCACATGCGCCAGGACGACCTGCCCGATGCTGGTCTGCCTGCCGACCGTGGCAACCTGCTGGGCCAGGGCGGGGTCATTCCTGCCGGCATCGATTTCGAAAACTTCTACGGCCACACCAACGATTACAAGAAAGTGGATGTCGATCAGTTGGGCCTCGCCATCCAGCATGCCTTCGAGGGCGGCACGGTGCTGAAGAACCAGCTCCGCCTGTCACGCGTCCACAACGACGGCTGGGCTTCGTCGCCGCGCATTTCCACCGCCGCCAACCCCGGGGGGCTGAACCCCGATGGCCTCGTCTGCTCCGTCGCCGATCCCTGCGTGCGTGGCGAAACCAAACCACGCGACCAGGTCGACACCGGCATCAACAACCAGACCGATCTGCTGTTCAATTTCAAGACCGGCGGCATCGAACACGACCTGGTTGCGGGTATCGAACTGGCCCGTTACACCTACGAGAACGACCGCCGCCGCGACACGCGCGGCCCCTGGAAGCGCCTCAACAATCCCGCGACGCAGGCAATGCCGCCGTTCCAGATCATCGGAGGCACGCTGTTCGGCCTGCCGGTACACGACGGCACCACCTACAAGCTCGAAACCGAAGAAGTGGGTATCTACCTGCTCGACACCCTGCGTCTCTCGGATAAATGGGACCTGACTGGCGGCCTGCGCTGGGACAAGGTAGAGGCCACCGCCACCCGGAGCGGCTTCAACGGCGTGAACGGTGCCACCACCAACAACACCACGCACAAGCGTGAGGACGACGAGATCAGCTACAACCTCGGCCTCGTCTACAAGCTCACGCCGAAAACGTCGATCTACGGCTCCTATGGCAACGCCTACGTGATGTCCGCCAACTTCGACCGCAACAACGTGCAGCTGGCAGGCGGCGGCGCAACCGAAGCCATCGTGGGTGCCGGCTTCAACACCCCGCCCGAGCAGATCGTGTCGTATGAATTCGGCACCAAGTGGCAGGTCGCCAAAGCACTCGACCTGGGTGCGGCAATTTTCCGCACCGACGTGAAGGAAGGCCGCCTCCCCGGCCAGGATGCCGGCGGCATCACCACCCCCAACGTCAACTATGTGATCGACGGTTTCGAACTGCTCGCGGCTGGCGATCTCACCGACAAGTGGAAGCTCTACGCGGGCTACACCTTCCTGAAGAACGACATCAAGTCCTCGCCTTCTTCGGGTGTCAATGAAGCGTACGTCACCGCCCAGGAACTGGGTGGCACACCCGAGCATTCGTTCACGCTCTTCACCACCTACGACATCACACCCCGGATCACCGTGGGCGGCGGCATGCAGTATGTGGATGAAGTCACGAGCGGTGTTGACCCCGCACCCGGCGGCAACGTCACGGTGCGTGTCGACGATTTCACCACCTACGATCTGTATGCCGCATACAAATTCAGCAAGCAGACGCAGCTGCGCCTCAACCTGCTGAACGTGACCGACGAGCAATACATTTCCCAGCTCGCCGAAGGCGGTGGCCAGGCCATTCCCGGCCGGGGTCGCCAGGCTGTCCTGACCCTGCGTCACGACTTCTGAGGCACACGTGGTCGTCACGATCGATCAGGTTCTGACCCCCGATGAGCTCGCGGCCATCCGCCAGCGGCTCTCCGGGGCGAACTGGGCAACCGGCCTGTCGGCCGGGGCCCAGGCCTCGCTCGTGAAGAAAAACCAGCAACTCCCGGAGGACGCGCCGCAGTTGCGCGAACTCCGGCTTCTCGTCATGCGCGCGCTCAACCGCAGCACCACGCTGCTGTCCGCCGCCCTGCCGAACAAGATCCTGCCGCCCAATTTCAATCGTTATGGCGGCAACACCAATACCTACGGCTGGCACGCCGACAACACCCTGCGCAACTTGCCCGACGGCAGCTGGCTGCGCACCGACGTGTCCGCCACCCTTTTTCTCACCGAGCCTGCCGACTACGACGGCGGCGAGCTCGCCATCGAGGACACCTACGGCGAGCAGCGCATCAAGCTCGCCGCCGGCAGCCTCGTGATCTACCCCTCCGGCTCCATCCATGAAGTGAAGCCGGTCACGCGCGGCGAACGCCTCGCCTGCTATTTCTTCATGCAGAGCCTGGTGAAGGAAAGCGAAGCCCGTCGCCAGCTGTTCGAGATGGACACCGCGCTCATCGCCCTGCGCGCCCGCCTGGGCGACGGTGACCCGCATCTGGTTCGCCTCACCGCGCTGTACAACAACCTGTTGCGCAAATGGTCGGACTGCTGATCCCGCGCTTCCGCCTGTGCTTAGGCTGCCTGCTTGGACTGGCCCTGCTCTGGCTCGCCCTGGTCGTTCAGGGCGGCGGGGCACACGATTCGCATGCCACCCTGCAACTGCCTTCGCCGGTCGAGCACCTGTCGGCCGAACCGCAACCCGACCCCAATGGCGAAGGGTCATCCGTAGCCCTCACCCGCACCCCATGGCCATCCCGAGCCGGCCATTTCGCCAGCGCCACCGCCCATTCCAGCCCCAGCCTGCCCGCCCTGCGCGCAGGCTGGCCGCACGCACCGCCTCACGCCGTCTGAATCCCCGGTGCATCCGCACCCCGTCCCCGTCCAAGCCGGGGTTGTCATTCAGTCTGGAGTGTTACATGGCGTTTCCTGCGTCCCGTATTGCCGTTTATTTCGTCTTGCCTGAACAGGCAGCATCTGCCTGATTGCCATGTTTACGCTCGACCACGCCACCCTGCAGTCGACCTGGCGCATTGCCGCCGTGCACGCGCCGGCCGCTGCCCCCGAATGGGCCGACTGGCTGCGCGAACTGGGGTTCCTGCCCGGTGAGCCGGTCAGGGTGATGGCTCGCGCGGCCGGCGGCGATCCGATCGTGGTGCGGGTCGGCACGTCCACGTTTGCGCTGCGCTGCGCCGAGGCGGCGTGCATCGAGGTAATAGCGCTGACACGGGAGCAGGCCCCATGAAACCGGCCATCGTCCACGTCCATGCGGGCGGTCCGCTCATCGCGCTGGTGGGCAACCCCAACTGCGGCAAGACGGCGCTGTTCAACGTGCTCACCGGCAGCCGGCAGAAAGTGGCCAACTACGCTGGGGTGACGGTCGAGCGCAAGGAAGGCCAGTATGTGCGCAGCGACGGCAAGAAACTGCGCGTACTCGACCTGCCAGGTGCCTACAGCCTGAATCCGCGCTCGCCCGACGAACGGGTGACCGTCGATGTGCTGATGGGCCGCGCCCGGGGAGAGAAGCGACCCGACCGGGTGATCTGCGTGGTCGACGCGACCAACCTGCGACGCAACCTGCGCCTGGTGCTGGCGGTCAAGCGGCTGGGCATCCCCATGGCGGTGGCGCTCAACATGACCGACCTTGCCCGGCGTCGGGGCCTCGCCATCGACCCCGACGCCCTCGCGGCCGAACTCGGCGTGCCGGTCGTATCCACCGTTGCGGTGCGCAGGAACGGCGCAGAGGCCGTGCGTGCCCTGCTCGATGCCCCGGCCGACCACTGGCAGCGTGCCGCCGACACGCCCGTGCATGCCGAAACGGTATCGGTCGAGGCCGACCACGATGCCGTGCAGCGCATCCTCGTCGCGCTCAAGCTCGACACCCTCTCGCCCCAGGGACTGTCCGACCACATCGACCAGGTCGTCCTGCATCCTGTCTTCGGCATGGCGCTGCTGATGGCCGTGCTGTTCTTCATCTTCCAGGCGGTGTTTGCCTGGGCCGAAGCCCCCATGGGCTGGATCGAAGCGGCCACCGGCTGGGCCGCGTCGAGCGTGGCGTCGGCCATGCCGGCCGGCTGGCTGCAAAGCCTGCTGGTCGACGGCGTGATCGCCGGCACCGGCGGCGTACTGATTTTCCTGCCGCAGATTCTCATCCTGTTCTTCTTCATTCTGGTGCTGGAAGAATCCGGCTATCTGCCGCGTGCCGCCTTCCTGCTGGATCGCCTGATGGGCAGCGTCGGTTTGTCCGGGCGCTCCTTCATCCCGCTGCTGTCGAGCTTTGCCTGCGCCATTCCCGGCATCATGGCGGCGCGCACCATCTCCAGTCCGCGCGACCGGCTGGTCACCATCATGATCGCGCCGCTGATGACCTGTTCGGCACGGCTGCCCGTCTACGCCCTGCTCATTGCAGCCTTCATTCCCCGGCGTGAAATCGCGGGAGTCGAATTGCAGGGCCTGGTGCTGTTCGGCCTGTATGTCGCCGGGGCACTGTCGGCGGCGGCCATCGCCTGGATCGCCAAGCAGTTCACCGCCGGTGCCCTGCCGCGCCCCCTGATGATGGAATTGCCCACCTACCACTGGCCCACGCCGCGCAACGTGTTGATCGGGCTGTTGCAGCGCGCGGAAATCTTCCTCAAGCGCGTGGGCGGCATCATTTTCGTGCTCACGCTGCTCATCTGGTTTCTGGCCAGTTTTCCCGCGCCGCCGGTCGGCAGCACTGCACCCGCCATCGAAACCAGCCTCGCCGGCACACTGGGCCGCCTGCTTGCCGTGATATTCGAACCCATCGGCTTCAACTGGCAGATCAGCATTGCGCTGGTGCCCGGCATGGCCGCGCGTGAAGTGGCCGTCTCCGCGCTCGGCACAGTCTATGCGCTGTCTGCCACCGGCGACGACACAGCGCAGGCGCTCATCCCCCTCATCGCGCACAGCTGGAGTCTCGCCACCGCGCTGTCGCTGCTGACCTGGTTCGTCTTTGCCCCGCAGTGCCTGTCCACGCTTGCCACCGTCAAGCGTGAAACCGGCAGCTGGAAGTGGGTGGGCGTCATGGCCGGCTACCTGTTCGGCCTGGCGTGGATCGCCAGTTTCATCGTCTACCGGTTGGCCATGCTGGCCGGCTGGGGATGAGTTTTAACGTACCGTTTTTTCAACCACCAGCCAGCCAAGCCCATGCCCCGCCAGCCAGTGATTCATTCCAAGGGGAAACCTTCATGTCTCACGTACGACCGCGCCCGGCCTCGGGCATCCTGCGCCATCTGATGGCACGCCTGCAACCCGTGCACCTCGCACCGGTTGCCGCCACCTCGCTGGCTTTCGCCATGCTGGCACCGCACGCCCTGGCGCAAACCCCGCCCGAAACCACGCTTTCCACCGTGAAAGTGGAAGACACCGCCGATCCCATGGCCGTGAACAACGGCTATCAGGCCACTGAAACCCGCGTCGGCAAGACGAAGCAGGATCCGCAGGACATTCCGCAGGCGATCACCACCGTGACCAACAAGCTCATGGAGGAACAGCAAGTGGGCAGCCTGCGCGAAGCCTTGCGCAACGTGTCCGGCCTCAGCTTCAACGCTGCCGAAGGCGGCCGCGCCGGCGACAACATCAACCTGCGCGGCTTTTACACCTTCGGCGACATGTATCTGGACGGCATCCGCGACACGGCCCAGTACAACCGCGAAACCTTCTTCCTGGAACAGGTGGACGTGCTGCGCGGTTCGGCTTCGATGCTGTTCGGACGCGGTCAGGCCGGTGGCGTGATCAACCTCGTCTCCAAGACCCCGAAACGCGCTGACGCCTACAAGCTCACGGCCAGCATCGGTACCGATGAATACTACGAAGCCACGGCCGACCTGAACAAGCGCGTGGGAGAAAACAGTGCGCTACGCGTCAATCTCTCCACCCGCGACGAAGCCAGCTGGCGTGAAAACCCAGCCTCGGGTGCCACACCGGAAATCCATCGTGACGGCGCTCACATCAGCTACGCCTTCGGCATGCAGACCGACGATGAAGTGGTGCTGTCCTATGTCTACATGAAGAACCGTGACCTGCCCGATTACGGCTTCTCTTTCGACAATGCCACGCGTCGCCCCAACACCAACTTCCCGGCCAAGACCTTCTGGGGCATCGACGCCAACTTCGACTATGGTGACACCAGCATTGCCACCGCCACCTGGACGCATCGTTTCGACAGCAAGAGTGAATTGCGCACCAGCCTGCGCTACGCCGATTATGAACGCAGCTATTGGGCACGCACGCCAAGCGCAACCGTTGCGCCCAATGTCAATGGCACCATCCCGGGCAATGGCGGGAACTGGAATGCTGGTCCGACCCGTGCAATGGATTACGAAACGCTAACCGTGCAGTCCGATTTCAGTACCAGATTCCGTGCGCTGGGGATGAAGCACGAACTGATCACCGGCGTTGAATACCTATACGAGGACAGCCACCGCAACACCCTGCAGAACCTGGGCGGGACAACCATCGTTTCAGGTATTCCACCGCATTTCCAGCCGTATGTTGAATCGACCACGGGTAACCCCGTCAACTTCACCAGCGATTCGTATGCGTTCTACATCCAGGACACGATCGAATTCATGCCTTTCTGGAAAGCCACGATCGGCGTGCGTCATGATGAACTTGACGCTGATTACAGCAGCGCCACCTCGCCCCGGCTCTCGTATGGCGAGCAAAGCTACCGCGCCGCGCTCTCGTACCAGCCCGATGAAACCCAGCACTATTACCTCGGTTATAGCGACTCCTTCAGCCCCACGGCCGACCTGTACCAGCTCACGGTTGTGCCGCAGCCGCCGGAAACCAGCGAGGTGGTCGAACTCGGTGCCAAGTGGCTCTTCATGGACGGCGACTTCACCTTCCGCACCGCCTTGTATCGCGCCACCAAGAACTGGGAACGCAGCACCGACCTCGAATCCACTGCGGCCATCCTCACCAAGAAGCGTCGTACCGATGGCCTGGAATTCGAAGCCGCCGGCCGCCTCACCGAGAACTGGGAGATCTTTGCCGGCGTGGCCCTGATGGACGCCGAAATTCTCGACACGGCCGAAAACGTCAACGCCACCACCGGGGTGATCACCAAGGGCAACCTGGGTTACATCGGCAAGCGCGCGCGCAACACGCCGGAGTACACCTACAACGTGTGGACCACCTACAAGCTCGGCGGCGGCTGGAAAATCGGCGGCGGCGTCGAAGCCAAGGGCGACCGCCAGGGCTTCAACCCCAGCGGAGCCGGTGCCCCCCCCACGCTCAACGGCGCCTACCATCCCAACACCGCACCGTCCTATGTGCGCTGGGATGCCATGGCGGCCTACGAGCAGAAATCCTGGAGCGTGCGCCTGAACGTGCAGAACCTGTTCGACAAGGAGTATTACGACGCGATCTATGACAACGGCCCGTTCACCGTGCCGGGTCAGGGTCGCCGCTTCATCCTCACCGGCGAACTGAAGTTCTGAACCTGCCTTTCCCCGCCGTCATTGGCGGGGTGGCGGCATTGCCCGCAGTGCCGCCACCCCGACAGGAGACTTTCCATGCTCATCACCCTCGACAACGTCCTCACCCCCGATGAATGCAACGCGGCACGCGCCCTGCTGGCCCAGTCCGCCTGGACCAGCGGACGCGCCACAGCCGGGGTGCAGGCTGCACAGGCCAAGCAGAACCAGCAGATACCGGAAGACGCGCCGCACTTGCCGGAGCTGCGCCGACTGGTGCTGGGAGCCCTGCATCGCCATGCGCTTTTCTTCAGCGCGGCGCTGCCGCTGAGGATCCTGCCGCCGTTCTTCAACCGCTACGCCGGCACAGACAACCGCTACGGCTATCACACCGACAACGCCATGCGCATGATGCCGGACGGCAGCGGCTACGTGCGCGCCGACGTGTCGGCCACGCTGTTTCTCAACGAGCCGGAAGACTACGACGGGGGCGAGCTGGTCATCGAAGATACGTTTGGCAGCCACGGGGTCAAGCTGAAGGCGGGCAGCCTGGTGGTCTACCCCTCGTCGTCGATTCATCAGGTCACGCCGGTGACGCGCGGCGAGCGGCTTGCCTGCTTCATGTTCATACAGAGCATGGTGCGCGACGCCGGACAGCGACGCCTGCTGTTCGACATGGACATGGCCCTGATGACGCTGCGCGCGCAAAGCGGCGAATCCGATACCGCCGTGCGCCTGACCGGCGTGTATCACAACCTCCTGCGCCGCTGGGCCGAATCGTGAACGCGCCGCGCCAGGACACCCTGCCGGCCGGCGTGGCCACCGCCGCCGATTACGCCGCTCACGCGCAGGCCCGGCTCGACCCGGTCGCCTGGCGCTACCTGCAGGATGCCAGCGGCGACAGCCTCACCGACACGGCCAATCGCCACGCATTTCACCGCACGGCCTTGATGCCCCGGATGCTGGCCGACGTACGCGGGGGGCACACCCGGCTGAGCCTGTTCGGGCAGACGCTCGACCATCCCATCCAGCTTGCCCCGGTGGCCTACCAGCGCCTGTTCCACGAAGGCGGCGAGTGCGCCAGTGCCATGGCGGCCGCCGCACAAGGCGGGGCCATCTGGATCAGCAGCCTCGCCAGCCAGCCCATCGAATCCATCATGGCGGCCAGCCGGGCCACGGGGGGCCCGGTGCCCGGCTTCCAGCTTTACTGGCAAGGCGAACGCGACCGCACCCTGCGACTGCTGCGCCGCGCGGAAGCCGCAGGCTGTGCGGCGCTGATGTTCACGGTGGACGCGCCCGTGAAACTCGCCACCCTGGACCTGCCGCGCGACATCGCCGCCGTCAATCTGGAACAGCCGCTCAGCCTGCCCACGCTGCCGGCGGGACACAGCCCGGTGTTCGACGGCTGGATGGCGCAGGCCCCGACCTGGGACGATCTGGCCTGGCTGCGCGATGCAACCCGGCTACCCTTGCTGGTCAAGGGCGTGCTCCATGCGGAGGATGCCGCGCGTGCGGTGGCACTGGGCTGCGATGGCCTGGTGGTGAGCAACCACGGCGGACGCGTGCTCGACGGCGCACCGGCGAGCCTGGATGCGCTGCCGGCCGTGCTCGAACAGGTCAACGGCCGCGTGCCGGTCATCGTCGACAGCGGCGTGCGCACGGGGCGCGATGCATTCCGCGCGCGGGCGCTGGGTGCGTCGGCCGTGCTGGTCGGCCGCCCGCCGATCTGGGGGCTGGCCAGTGCAGGGGCGCTGGGCGTGGCCCACGTCATCCGCCTGCTGCGCGACGAACTCGAAGCCACCATGGCCCTGTGCGGCTGCCGCACCCTCGACGACATCACCTCGGCCTGCCTGGCCCCACCCCGGCGGCACGACTGATCGATTTTTCCACCCTGCAAAGGAGCCTTGCCATGAAGAACCTGTCTGCCCGTCTCGCGCTTGCCCTGTGTGCCAGCCTGCCGGTGTTTGCCCATGCCGCAGCCGATTGCGAGGCGCATCCCAAAGAACAATGGATGAAGGAAGACGCCCTCAAGGCGGCCTTGCGCGATGCCGGCTACACCATCCGGAAATTCCACGTCGACGGCAATTGCTACGAGATGTACGGTCACAACGAAAAAGGCCAACGGGTCGAAATCTACATGGACACCGTCACCGGCCGGCCGGTCAAGGCATTCATCGACTGATGGCGACCGCAGTCAGCGAGCGTCTCTACGTCTGGGATCGCTTCGTCCGCCTGCACCACTGGAGCCTGATGGTCCTGGTGCTGGCCGATCAGTTCATCCTCGAAGGTCCGGCCCATCGCTGGGCAGGCTACGCGGCCCTGGGCCTGGTCTGCGCCCGGCTGGTCTGGGGCTTCGTCGGTTCACGCCATGCCCGCTTCGCCGATTTTTTCCCCGGCCGCACGCAATGGCGGCGTATCTGCGCCCAGCCCGGTACAGCCACGCGCGGACACAATCCGCTCGGCGCGCTGATGGTGCTGACGCTACTCGCCCTGGTGGTTTCACTGGGTACAAGCGGCTGGCTGATGCGCACCGATGCCTACTGGGGCGAAATCTGGCTGGAGAATCTGCACGCCATGCTGGCCAACGCCCTGCTCATCGGCGCAGGCGTGCATGTCGTCGGCGTGATCGCCGCCAGCATCCGGTGGCGCATCAATCTCCCGCGAGCCATGGTGACCGGTTACAAGCAGCGTACCGCGCGCTCGGCCCCGTTCGCGCACGAGTCGGCGTCCAGAGATTGACGGACTCGATTGCCCGGATGGAAACAATCTGTTTCACACAAGACACGCAGGCCGATAGAGTAGCCTCCATTAGCAATTGCTAATAAACATTCAACGAAAGGAACCCTGCCATGACCGAAACCGTCACCTTCCCCCGCCTGAACGAACGCGCCCCCGAATTCGAGGCGCGCACCACCCACGGCGTCAAGAAACTCTCCGACTACGAAGGCAAGTGGCTGGTGCTGTTCTCGCACCCCGCCGACTTCACCCCGGTGTGCACCACCGAATTCATGGCCTTCGCCCGCCACTACGACGACTTCCAGAAGCTCAATTGCGAGCTGCTCGGCCTGTCGATCGACAGCTACTACTCGCACGTGGCCTGGGTGCGCAACATCAAGGAAAAATTCGGCGTCGACATCCAGTTCCCCATCATCGAAGACCTGTCGATGAATGTCGCCCGCGCCTACGGCATGATCCACCCGGGTGCGGCCGACACCTCGGCGGTGCGCGCCACCTTCATCATCGATCCCAAGGGCACGCTGCGCGCGATGGTCTACTACCCGATGACCAATGGCCGCTCGATTCCCGAGTTCCTGCGTCTGGTCACCGCGCTGCAAACCTCGGATGCCAACAAGATCGCCACGCCCGAAGGCTGGCAGCCCGGCGACAAGGTCATCGTGCCGCCGCCGCAGGATGCCGCCGCTGCTGAGAAGCGCGTGAACGAAGGCTACGAGTGCACCGACTGGTACTTCTGCAAGAAGTCGCTGTAAACGCTGACCCGTAAAGCGTGTGTGGTACCGACGGCGGGATTTCCCGCCGTCGCTTTCTGAGGAGAACGATCATGTTGTTCCGGCAATTCTTCGATTCCGAATCGAGCACCTACACCTACCTCATCGGCTCGGGCGCGGGCCGCGAAGCGGTCATCATCGACCCGGTGAAGGAACAGGTGCCGCAATACCTGCAGGCGATCCGCGAACTCGACCTGAAACTGGTGCGTGCGATCGACACGCATACCCACGCCGACCACGTCACCGGCCTGGGCGACCTGCGCGAAGCCACCGACTGCATCACGGCCATGGGCGAATTCACCCGTGCGGAATGCGTGAACGAAGCCATCCGCGAAGGCGACGTGCTCGACGTCGACGGCGTGAAGCTGGGTGCGATCTACACACCCGGCCACACCGACGAATCCTTCAGCTTTGTGCTCGACCCGCTGCACCCGAAAGCGGTGTTCACCGGCGACGTGCTGCTGATCCGGGGCACCGGCCGCACCGATTTCCAGGGCGGGGACGCCGCCAAATCCTGGGACTCCATCGTCGACAAGCTGTTTCGCCTGCCTGACGACACGCTGGTCTACCCCGCCCACGACTACAAGGGCTGGACCGTGTCCAGCATCGGTGAGGAAAAGCGCCACAACCCGCGTCTGGCGCACACCACGCGGGCGGACTACATCGCGCTGATGAACGGACTGGTGCTGTCGAATCCCAGGCTGATGGACGTCGCCATTCCCGCCAACCTGGCGTGCGGGCAGCTGAAGCGGGCAGCCTGATCGTTCCACGCCACCGGCGTTTCCCAACCAGCGGGCCTTGTGCCCGCTTTTTTTACGCGCGCAGGGCATGCGGCGCCCCACTCCGGGAAAAAGGCGTACATTGCGGGAACAAGACAATAACCCTGCGTCGATCGAGGAGACGACCCATGACACGATTGCTGCTGCTGTGGCTGGCCTGCTTCGCCCTGTCCCCGGCCCGGGCGGCGACGCCGCAGGTGGAGATCCGGGTCGAACTCGGCGGTGTCGCCATCCAGGCCGCCACCCTGGTGAACGCAGACGCACGCAGCGTCTGGAACACGCTGACCGACTACAACAACCTCGCCCGCTTTGTCCCCGGCATGACCTTCTCGCGTCTGGTGTCGCCGCCGGGTGCCGCCGTCAAGCTGCTGGAGCAGCGCGGCGACGGCGGCCTCATTTCCCTGGTGATTCCCGACCACGTGGTGTTCGCCATCGAGGAACAGCCGCCGGCGCGCATCCGCTTCCGTTCCGTTTCCGGCGGGCTCGTGAGCGTGCAGGGCGAATGGGTCATCGTCGGCGAACAGGCTCCGGTGCGGCTGGGCTACCGTGCCCAGATCCGCTCCGCGCTGCCGCCCCCGCCGCTGCTCACCGAAGACTACGTGCGCCGCGAGATCAGCGTGCGCATGCACGCACTGGCACGCGAAGCCGAACAACGCGCGGCGCGGGCACCACACGTCCGATAGCGCAAAAAACCCAATCATGATCCCGGAGACACGCCATTTTTACCCTGCTGGCAAGGATCGCTAACCGCTACCCCTGGGTGCTGCTCGGGCTGGCACTGCTCTGGACCGTGGCCAGCGGCCTGTTCGGCATGGACATCGCGCGCGCGCTCAAGCTCAATCCCGGCTGGGATGCGCCGGGCAGCGGTTCGGCCATTGCCGCCGAACGCCTGCGCGATGAACTCGGGCGCGACGCGGCACCCGTCGTGGTGCTGTTCCGGCCCACCGCGCACGGCCCGCAACAGGTCGATGACCTGGCCTACCGGCTGGCGGTGGATGCCGCGCTGCGCCCGCTCTACGCCAACGCCGACGTGGAAAGCGTGCATACCTGGTACACCACTGGCAATGCCGCCCTGCGCTCGTACGACGGCCGCCTGACCTACGCCGTGGTGCAACTGAAAAAAGGCCCGGATGAAGGCGTGGCCGCCTATCGCACCCTGCGCAGCAGCCTCGTCAGCCGCGAACTCGACATTTCGCTGGGCGGCGAACTTGCGGTGTATGTGGATGTGCGCGAACAGCTCGACCACGACCTGCGGCTGGCCGAAAGCGTGAGCTTCGTCCTGCTCGCCGTGCTCCTGCTGTGGGTGTTCCGCTCGGCCGTGGCCGCCATGCTGCCCCTCATCGTCGGCGGGGTCACCATCATCAGCAGCATCGCCTGGCTCAAACTCGCCTCGCTGGGTACCGAGATCAACGTCTACGCCCCCAATGTGGTGTCGATGCTGGGACTGGGGCTGGCGGTCGACTACAGCCTCTTCATGGTGTCGCGCTTTCGCGAGGAACTCGCGCGCGGCCAGCCCCAGGCGCTGGCCCTGCACATCACCATGCGCACGGCCGGCCGCACCCTCATGTTCAGTGCAGTCACCGTTGCGGCCAGCCTGTTCTGCCTGTTTCTGCTGCCGCAGCGTTTCTTTCACAACATGGGGCTGGCCGGCGGCATATCGGTTGCCTCGGCCATGATGACCACGCTGTTCCTGCTGCCGGCCATGCTGGCCTTGCTGGGCGACCGGGTGAACCGCTGGGTGCCGCCCTTTCTCGGCCGCTCGCGCGACACCAGCGAAACCGGCCGCTGGTTCCGCTTCAGCCACTTCGTCATGCGTCATGCACGGGTGGTGCTGGGTGTGTCGGTCGCCATTCTGCTGGTTCTGGCCCTGCCGGTGCAGGACATGAAGGTCGGTCCGGCCGACAGCCGCTCCCTGCCTCCCACGGCCGAAAGCCGGCAGGTGCAGGAAACGCTGGCCAGCCGTTTTGCCAGCAGCGAGATCGCGCCCATCATGGTGGTGGCGCGCACCCGCGCTGAACTCACCGCCGCAGACAGCCTGGCGGGCCTGCACACGCTCAGCACGGCCATCGCCGCCCTGCCGGACGTGACACACGTGAGCGGCCTGACCAGCCTGGATCCGGCGCTGACGCTGGCCGACTACCGGATGCTGTTCGGCAACCCCGAGGCGTTCCCGCAGGCGGCGGCGGCACTCGATGAATTCGGGCGCGATCGCAGCACGGTCCTGCTCGTGTACTTTTCGGGCGACCCCAATGCAGCCGCCGCGCGCGAACTGGTCACCCGCATTCGTGCCCTGCCGCTGGCGGCCAGCCTGGAGGCGGTGCATGTCGGCGGCTACGCGGCCTTCCATCTCGACTACCTCGATACCCTGCGCACCCACGTTCCCATCGTGCTCGCCGCCATTGTCGGCGTGATCTTCGTGCTGCTGTTCCTCATGCTCGGCAGCATTCTGGTGCCGATCAAGGTGGTGCTCACCAACCTGCTGTCGCTGTCCGCCACCTTCGGTGCGCTGGTGTGGATCATCCAGGACGGCAACCTCGCGTCCTGGCTGGGATTCACCGCACAGGGCGCGCTCGACGGCACCATCCTCGTGCTCATCTTTGCCAGTGCCTTCGGCCTGTCGATCGACTACGAGGTGTTCCTGCTGTCACGCGTCAAGGAAATGTGCGATGCCACCAAGGGCGACAGCCTCAAGTCGGTGTCCACCGGCATGCAGCAGAGCGGCCCCATCATCACCAACGCAGCGCTGCTCATCGGCGTGGTGCTCGGTGCCTTCGCCATGGGCGAAGTGGTGTTCATCAAGGCCATTGGCCTGGGTCTGCTGCTGTCGGTGATCGTCGACGCCACCCTCGTGCGCATGCTGCTCGTGCCCGCCACCCTGCGCCTGCTGGGACGCCTCAACTGGTGGGCTCCCAAGCCCCTGCTCATGGTTTATCAGCGCATGAACCTGGGCGAAATCGAATTCGACCCCGGGAGAAAACCATGACCCTTCGCGCCGGCGCACTGTGCCTGCTGTCCACGCTTGTCTCCGCAGCGCATGCCGACCTCATGCTCACGGGCTACAGCACGGCCGGCCCGCTCTCCACCCAGGAACGCATCTGGATACGCGAAGGCCTGCTGCGGCGCGATTTCATCGACCGGGGCCGTGCATACAGCCATGTCTTCGACCTTGCCCGGCAACGGCTTGCGCTGATCGATCATGGCGCGCGCCAGGTCGAACTGCACAGCCTGACGTCACTGCAAAACGAAGCCGGGGCCGGTACGCCGTCCGGCCACATCAAGCTCAAGCTCACCCCCACGGGCACCACCCGACCGCTGCGTCACTGGACCTGCGAAGCCCACCAGCTCACGGCCAGCCTGCCCACCCGCCTGGGCAACGAGGCGGCCACCTTCCATCTGACCGGCACGGTATGGATTGCGCGTCATCCGCCCGAACAGGCAGCGGTGAAAAAATGGGTCGAGATGTCGCAGAAGAAGGATTTTTTCCTCGGGGTGCCCGCTGCCGTCAAGGCCACGCCGGCACAGGCACGCATGCTGAGCGATCTGGTGCGCGAACTGGCCCCGCGCGGCCTGCCCTGCGGCGGCGAACTCGACGCACGCCACGAAGGCACCGGTCCCCTCGCCGCCCTCGCGGGGCGCATCCCGGCACGCCTGACCCTCACCCTGCACGATTTCAGTGACGCACCGCTCTCGCCCGACCTTTTCGAGGTCCCGTCTGCCTACACCGTGCGCCGCTGACCCGGCCTGCCACTTTCCCGCCCGCACGCCCTGCATGGACTGATGCGGCGGCTGTCGTATCAGACTTGTCTTACACGCATGACAAGCCCTGGCTGACGGCTTCTCCCCGCTGCATCCCGGACACTATCGGCAGTGCAGTCGCACCTGCGGTCCACCGGGCGAAGACCCGGCCAGCAGAGGCTCAAGGCTGCGGTCTTTCCACCTTGCCAAAGGAATGCAATATGCGAAATCACGGTTTTCTGCTCACAGTTGCCATGGCCAGCCTGATGTCGGCCGGCTGGGTACCCGCACACGCCGCACAGGGCGAAGGCAAGCTCGGGGTGTTCTACGACCCGAGCAACCCTGCCAGCCCCACCGGCAAGACCATCGGCCACGAGCTGTTCCGCACCATCGGCTGCCCCGGCCGGCAGTTGATGGATGCAGGCTGCCCGGCGGAAAAGGATAGCGACGGTGACGGCGTGGTCGACCGGCTGGACAAATGTCCGAACACGCCAGCAGGCCGCAAGGTGAATGCAGAAGGCTGTGAACTCGACAGCGATGGCGATGGCATCGTGGATGGCGACGACCGCTGCCCGACGGTGTACGCCAAAACCGACAACGGCTGCCCCGAGCCCGTGCCCGCAGCAGCCGTGGCACCCGCACCGGTTGCCGAGCCTGCCCCGCAGGCTGCCGCGCCGGTTGTGCCGGTGGCTGCACCGCCGTCCAAACTGATCCTGGACGACGTGAATTTCGACAGCGATGAAGCCGCACTGCGCAGCCAGGCCTACGGCCGCCTCGACCGTGCAGTGGAGGAAATCAAGGCATGGGGAGAAGGCCCGATCGAAGTGGGAGGACACGCCGACAGCCGGGGGACAGGGGAATACAACATGGGGCTGTCGCTGCGCCGGGCCGAAACGGTCAAGCGTTATCTGGTCGAAAAAGGCGTGCCCTCAGCACAACTGGTGGTGAAGGGCTACGGGGAAACGCAGCCCATAGGCGACAACGAGACCGAGCAGGGGCGTTTCCAGAACCGTCGCGTCGAGCTCCAGCCGCTGAAATAAACGGCGTGCAACGGCGGGCGGGGCCGCATGTGCGGAACTCGCCCGTGCCGATCCACGCCGCGCCCATCATCCCCCCAGTCACAGGACACGATCATGATGCCTATCCGCCATGAGGACACCCGCCCTGAAGCGAGTTGCGTGGCCCGACCGACGCTGATTGTCGTTTCACCCCTGCAACGGGTGAGCACGGCTCTGAATCTGCTATCGCAATACGCGGCACGGCTGGATTTCACCCGCACCGATCATGTATCGCAACAGCGCTGCAAGGATGCCCTCAAGCGTTATGCACTCAGCCTCATCCGCCTGCGCGAATGCGCACAGGCGGCGCACCTGAAACGGCTGACCCGGGCGTGCGATGCCATGGCCATCACCCTCTCGCACATTCTCGACCAGCCGGTGAACCGCATTGGCTGGCGCGACTGTCACGCGTTGTCGCTCTTTGTGATCCACGCCCGCACCATGCTGGGGTTTCGCGCATAACGCACCGTAGCAATCGCAAGGGCCACGGGCCTGGCAGCCTTCAAGACTGATCGCCTCCAGCCGATCCACCACAAGCCCGCATGGCCTGCCTGAACAATGCCGCTAGCGGCTATCCCCCAGACCCAGTTCGAACTCCAGTTTTTCCAGCTCCCAGCGCACTTCCTGGTGCGCAGAATCAATCTCCAGCGCCTTGCGATAGGCATGCAGCGCCTGGTGACGTTTGCCCAGCCCTGCCTCGGCACGCGCCAGCGCCGCCCAGGGTTCGGCGTTGCGCGGCTCGGCCTCGATCCAGTCCCGCGCCAGGGCCTGAAGCGCGAGCCAGTTCTTGTCTGCTCCCAGCGCACACGCGGCGAGAAAGCGCTGTTGGGTCTGGGTGTTCCAGAATGCCGGGCGGCCATTCAGGTTATCGAGCGGCTGCTTTTCCGCCAGCCGGTACCAGGCAATCGGCACGGCAAAGTGATAGTCGCCACCCCGTATGTTCTTGAAGGTCAGAATACCGATGAGACGGCCGTGGGCATCAAAGAGACCTCCGCCGCTCGCGCCCATATCGAAGGCAGCCGTGGTCTGGATGATTTTGCCGTCGTCGCAGGGACACACGTGCAGGCCTTTCACCATGCCCTGGGTGATTGCAAACGTGCCGCCACTGTAGCCGGCGGCGAGCACCGGCATGCCGGTCTGCATGGCATCGTCCGGCGCGGGTTCCGCAATGCTGCCCATCAGGTCGGGCGCATCGAGCAGGCACAGGTCACGGTAGGCATCGCCCGCCGAGAGTTGCACTTCGCTGCTGCGTTGCGCCCCCTGCGAGGCCGTGATGACACGCGCCGCCTGGACGACATGGCAGTTGGTCAGCAGACGGCGGGCATCAATGCGCACGGCCGACCCCCGGGTATGGCTGCCATCGTGGCGCACAACATCGAGCTTGACCACACTGTCCTGCCAGCCGGCCTGGACCGGCAACCCGGCGCAGAGCCCCAACAGCCATGCGGCCGCCCGCCTCGTGAGCCACGAGGCGGGCGGCCTGTCGTGCGGGATGAGACGCTCAGTCACCGGTGTAGAGGTCAGGGTTCGGCACGTTGTTCCAGCTGAACGGACGCTCGCTGGTGCCAACGTAAGGCGAAGGCTTGCTCGCCATGACGGGCTTGAGTTCGCCAAAGATCGCGGCCTGGCTGACGTGTCCATCGCTGTCGAGCTGGCTGAACGAAAGCAGACCGTTGAACTGGCCGCTGTACTGCGTGTTGGCCATCGAAGGCGGATAGACGACACCTTCGGAATCGCCGATCAGCCAGGGCGAAGCATGGGCGGTCGAAAATGCAAACGCGGTGACGATGAGTGCGTGGCGGATAAGGGTTTTCATGATGCGCTCCTGTAAGGGTGAAGGGTTTCGCAGCGGTGAGGCTGCACCACACTCGGGTTGTTCGGAATCAAGCGTGGTTGAGCATCAGTCGGCGCGTATCAACTTCCCTTACAGATTATTTTGCAGCGCCCGCGTTTTCATTTTTGTGCCGACAGGTGCCGCCAGGTCGCCAGCACCGTGTCCGGGTTGAGCGAGATCGAGCCGATACCCTCATCCACCAGCCAGTCGGCGAGGTCGGGATGATCGCTTGGTCCCTGGCCGCAGATGCCGATGCTCTTGCCTTGCCTGTTGCACGCGGCGATGGCTTCGGCGAGCAGTTTCTTCACCGCCGGGTTGCGCTCGTCGAAGCCTTCGGCGACGAGGCCGGAGTCGCGGTCGATGCCGAGCGTGAGCTGGGTGAGGTCGTTGCTGCCGATGGAAAAGCCATCGACGTGTGCGAGGAAGTCGTCGGCCAACAGCACGTTGGACGGAATCTCGCACATCATCACTACACGCAGGCCGGCCTCGCCGCGCGCGAGCCCGTTCTGCGCCAGCAGGCCGACCACCTGCGCGCACTCGTCGACGGTGCGCACGAAGGGAATCATCACGTCCACATTGCGATAGCCCAGGGTTTCGCGTACATGCTTCAACGCCCGGCATTCCAGTTCGAAGGCGGGGCGGAACAGCGCCGACACATAGCGCGCCGCGCCGCGCAGGCCCAGCATGGGGTTCTCTTCCTTGGGCTCGTAACGGTCGCCGCCAAGCAGATTGGCGTATTCGTTGGACTTGAAATCGGACAGCCGCACGATCACCGGTTTGGGCCAGAACGCGGCCGCCAGGGTGGCGATGCCTTCACCGAGCTTGTCCACGTAGAAGGCAATCGGATCGGCATAGCCGGCGATGCGCGCGTCGATTGCCGTGCGCAATTCACCCGGCAGCGTCGCGTATTCCAGCAGCGCCAGCGGGTGCACGCCGATCATGCGCGCGATGATGAATTCGAGCCGGGCGAGCCCCACGCCATGATTGGGAATCTGTGCAAACTCGAAGGCGCGTTCGGGATTGCCCACGTTCATCATCAGCTTCACCGGCGGCTCGGCGAGTGCCTCGCTCGCCAGCGTTTCCACGCTGAAGCGCAGGCGACCGGCATAGACGAGACCAGTGTCGCCCTCGGCGCAGGACACGGTCACTGCCTCGTCATCCTTCAACACACCAGTCGCATCGCCGCTGCCGACGACGGCGGGAATGCCCAGCTCGCGCGCAACGATGGCGGCGTGGCAGGTGCGTCCGCCCCGGTTGGTGACGATGGCGGCTGCGCGCTTCATCACCGGCTCCCAGTCGGGGTCGGTCATGTCGGTCACCAGCACGTCGCCAGGCTGCACACGATGCATCTCGGCCGGGCTGGCGATCACGCGCACCGCACCCGCGCCGATCTTCTGGCCGATGGCGCGGCCGCTGATGCGCACCTCGCCGGTTTCCTCCAGCACGTAGCGCTCGCCGCCCCCGACGTTGCGCGCCTTCACTGTTTCCGGCCGCGCCTGCACGATGAAGAGCTCGCCGGTCTCGCCGTCCTTCGCCCATTCGATGTCCATCGGCCGGCCGTAATGCGCCTCGATGGTCATCGCCTGCCGCGCGAGGTCGAGCACGTCGGCGTCGCTCAGTGCGTAGCGTTGTGCGAGGTCGCGCGGCGTGTCTTCGACCACATTGCCGCCGTCCCGCCACACCATGCGGATCGCCTTGTCGCCCAACTCGCGCCTCACGATGGCGGGGTAGCCCGCAGCCAGCATGGGTTTGTGGACGTAGAACTCGTCCGGATTCACCGCGCCCTGCACCACGGTTTCGCCGAGGCCGTACGCTGCCGTGATGAACACCACGTCACGGAAGCCGGATTCGGTATCGAGCGTGAACATCACGCCTGCGCTGGCCAGATCCGAACGCACCATGCGCTGGATGCCGGCCGACAGCGCAACATCGGCGTGCGCAAAGCCGTGGTGCACGCGGTAGGCGATGGCGCGGTCGTTGTAGAGCGAGGCAAAGACCTGCTTCACGTAGCGCAGCAGATCGGCTTCGCCGCGCACGTGCAGGTAGGTTTCCTGCTGACCGGCAAAGGAGGCATCGGGCAGGTCTTCAGCAGTGGCGGACGAACGCACCGCGACCGAGACCTCATCGCCCAGACTGCGATAGGCATCGACCAGACCGGCTTCCAGTGCGGGCGGCAGCGTCGCGGCTTCGACCCAGCCGCGTATTTCCGCACCGGTGGCGGCCAGCGCGGTTACGTCGGCCACATCCAGCGAAGCCAGCCGCGCCTGGATGCGTGCACGCAGGTCGTTGTGATCAAGAAACGCCCAGAACGCCTGCGCGGTGGTGGCAAAACCGCCCGGCACCTGCACGCCGGCACCGGCCAGATGGGCAATCATTTCGCCGAGCGAGGCATTCTTGCCGCCGACGCGCGGCACGTCGGCCATCGACAGCCGATCCAGGGGAACGATATAGTCATCGGCACCAGCCATGTTCTCTTCCTCCATGCTTACGCGCATTGCCTATTGCGTTTCAGACCACACCGGCGTCACCGTCGAAGCAGTGGCCAAGAGCGTGCTGTCGCAGTTTCCTGCTTTTGAGTTTAGCCGGATTGTGCTGCCCTTCATCGACAGTCCGGAGAAAGCCCGCGAGGTGGCCGAACGTATCACCGCCACGCCGGACGCGCTGGTGTTCTCCACCCTCACCGATCCCGTCGCGCGTGCCATCCTGCGCGCAACCGGCGCACCCGTGTTCGATGCTTTCGAGCGACTCGCACCGGCAGTGGAAGCGGCGCTTGGCCAGCCCGCCGTCCCCGGGCCGGGCCATACCCACGGCATGGCACCGGACTACGAAGCCCGCATGGATGCGCTGAATTTCAGCCTCGCGCTTGACGACGGCCTGCAGCCGCAGCGGCTGGCGCAAGCCGATCTGGTGCTGGTGGGCGTCTCCCGCGTCGGCAAGACACCCACCGCCCTGTATCTGGCGCTGCAATTCGGCGTAGCCACCGCCAACTATCCGCTGACGCCGGACGATCTCGCACGCGCCACCCTTCCCGATTGCCTGCAGGCCGTGTCGGCCCGCCTGCGCGGCCTCACGATCGATCCCGTGCGGCTGGCGGCGGTTCGCGAAGTGCGCTACCCCGGCAGCCGCTACGCCAGCCTGGAACAGTGCCGCAGCGAATGGCTGGCTGCTTCTGCCTTGTTTGCTCGCCACGCGATTCCGGTGCTCGACACCACCCGCATGTCTGTGGAAGAAATCGCCGCCCGCCTGCGCCAAACACTCAAGTAGCGCCCTTGGCCTGCCGCAATAGCAGGCAACACCCCCACCGGGAGTCAGGGCATGTCGGAGCAGGACTGGATCATCACAGGCACGATGGAAAACGGGAAACCCTTTCGCCCGTCGGACTGGTGCGAGCGCCTGTCCGCCTCGCTGGCCAGTTTCATGGTCGACAACCGCCTGCGCTACGCACCCGGCGTGCAGCCCTGCCTCATCGACGGCGAGCGTTGCCTGCTGGTGGCACGCTGGCTGGAAACGCGCGACCCCAACGCCTATGCATTTGTGATGGGCTTTGCCCGCGACAACCAATTGCGCGTTCAACTCGACCGCCGCACCGGGGAACGCGCCCTGCAGCAGATGGACTGACGCCGGCGTGCACCGGCTGAATCCTGCCACACCGTATTGAAGCCGGCTCGAATCGGGCGCGGCCGTCTTCAGGCCGCGCGCTGGCGGGCGACCTCGAACACCGCCACGGCCAATGCCGCAGCCGCATTGAGCGATTCCACCCGGCCCGACATGGGGATGCTCACCGTGGCGCGGGCGGCGTCCCGCACTACTTGCGACACCCCAGCCCCTTCATTGCCCACGATGAGGGCCACCGGCCCGCACAAGGACCTGGCGTAGAGGCTGTTGTTCTCGCCCAGCGCGAGCGCCAGCGACTCGCCTTCAAAAGCGGCCAGCCAGGCCGGCAGATCGGCAACACCTTCCAGCGGCAGCACGAATTGTGCACCTTGCCCGCCCCGCAATGCCTTGGGTGACCAGGCATCGTGGCAGCCCCTGGACAGCACGGCGCGGGTGGCCCCGGCCGCCGACGCGGTACGCAGCATCGCGCCCAGATTGCCCGGATCCTGAATGTCTTCCAGTACCACCACCAGCGGCGTGCCGGGCAGAGCGGCCGGTGTGAGCCACGCTGCCTCGGCCAGCACGCCGCTGGGGGTGGATACCGGGGACAGCTCGGCAAACAGCGCATCAGGCAGGGCAACCTGCCGGGCCTGCGGGCACCGTGCAGCCAGCCGTGCAGCCCATTCAACCGGCGCGGACGCCGCCCGCACCAGGGTGTGCGGCAGGCCGCCGGCATCCAGATAGGCTTCGATCAGATGCTCGCCGTCGAGCAGCGTCATCCGGGCTTCCCGGCGCGCGCGCGCGGCGTCGGCCAGCTTTTTCAGGCGCTTGAAGAGGGGATTGTCGCGCGAGGCGAGAGGGATTTCCAGCATGACGGGATTATCCGACAGGATGCAGTGATTGAGCCGGCCTGGCCCGCAATCCGGGACTCAGAACTTGAGGTTCAGCGCCACGTTCAGCGACCGGCCACGCCCCGGCACGCTCATGCCCCAGGGCACGCCGCCCGTCGTCATCGAATTGCCCTGGCCAAGATAGGCCCCGCCCAGCGGCAACAGGTAAAACGTATCGAAGAGGTTCTCCACGTCGAAATCGACCCGCACCTGTTTCCATTCGACGCTGCTGCGCAGGTTGAACAGCGCGTAGCCGGGCGTGGTGACTTCGTTGCGCACCTGCGAGATCCCGTCCTTGGCTGCCACGCCCTGCACCTCTGCGGTAGTTGTCCAGCGGCCCAGTCGCTGGGTCAGCGCCAGCTTCAGGTTGAGCGGCATCATGTGATAGAGGTTGTTGCCGGTGGTCCGGTTCTCGCCCCGCACATAATTGAGCAGCGCCGTCGCCGTCCAGTCGCCCCAGTCTGCTGTTGTTCCCAGATGACGATGCGCGGACACATCAAAGCCCACCAGCCGTGCCGGCTGGTTGACGTATTGCAGCAGCACATAGGCCTGGGTTGTCGTCAGATAGGTATTCGTGCTGCACACCGGCGGGCCGCAGCGCCGTGCATCGATGAAATTCTCGACCTGTGTGGCATAGGCGGTCGCCTTGATGCCCCAGTCGGATGCCGCGCCGGTCCAGTCCGCACTTGCGCTCAAGGTGTGCGCAACTTCGGGCTTGAGGTCGGGGTTGCCGATATAGCCATTGCCGTCCCCGACAAAATTGTTCATCAGCGCCGCCATGGCAAAGGTCGACCAGGGGTAGCGTTCATACAGGCTGGGCGAACGGCTCTTGCGTGCCAGGCCGAACTCATACGCGCGCGTGTCGGTTGGCGTGTAGCGCGCCAACAGGGTCCAGTCCCAGTTGTGGTCGACCCGGCCACGATCACGGGCATTGAAACGGTTGGCGTCGGTCTGGTAGCTGCCGCTGCTGTAACCCTGCACGTCGCCCGCGTCGGCACTCACGCGATCATGGCGCAGGCCGATCTGGGTCAGCCAGTCGGGCGTCCATTGGGCATTCCACTCGGCGAACACGCTGGCACGGTCGCGCTTGCCATCGCGGATGTTCCAGAAATCATCGCAGCACATCGAGCCGGGCAAGGGGCCTCCGATGGGCGGCCACCAGTCGTCGAGCCGGTAGCGCTGGAACTCGCCCCCCAGCTGCAGGGAATGGTCTTCCGACAATTCGACCGTGGCCTTGAGGTTACCCCCCAGCGTGGTGGCTTCGGAGTCCATCGGCATCATCAGGCCCAGGAAGCGGTCATCCAGCATGTCCATCTTGTGGCGCACCTGCTGGCGGAACACCTGCGCTTCGAGCCGGCCCCAGTCGGTTTCGCCGGTTGCGCGCAGATTGACGAGACGATTGCGGTTGGCCGGCCCGTCCCGGTCAAGCAGATAGTTGCCGGGCACAGTCGGATCCGCCGGATCGGGATGGCTCGACACCATGTCCATGCGCTGGTTGGGAAAGCCTTCGTACCCCACAAGCTGCTCGCTCAGCCCCAGTTCAAGCAGCCAGTCCTGGTGCTGGGCAGCCAGATCCAGTGCCCGGTTGCGTGCGCCGCGATACGCACTCGACCCCACCTCGTCCTGCGCAATGGGACGTGCGCCGAAGTTCTGCCACAGGCCCGGCAACTTGAACGGACCGGCGGCTTCGTAGTTGTCGGCACGCGAGCCTGATTCACTGTAGGCCAGCGCCAGTTTCTCGCCGGCGAGCGATGCGCCCAGCGAATAGCCGCGCGCATCCCCGTTGCTGCGATAGAAGCCGCCGAGTTCTCCCGACACGCGCAGGGGATCGTCCGGCCGGGCAAAGCGAGGCGCAGCGGACTTCACCTGGATTGTGCCGCCGATGCTGTCCCCGCCCACGCTCACCGGCGCGATCCCGGCGAAGACATCGATGCTTTCCACCCGCGACGGATCGATGTACGACAACACCGAATTCATGTGATTCGGGCATGCGGCGGTCAGATCCATGCCGTCGACCTGGACCCGCAAGCGCTCGTCGGCCAGACCGCGCAGCACCGGCAGGCCGGAGATTCCGCCGGCGCTGTAGACACTGGCACCGGGCACGTCTTCCAGCAGACGGGTGGCGTCGCTGCTGCGTGTGCGCAGAGGGGCGATACGATCCTGCGTCAGCCGCTCGCCGTCCACGGGCGCATCTTCCGGCGTGGCTCGCACAACGACTGGCGACAGTGCAGTGGCCTCTGCCAGCACCAGCGAAGACGCACCGGCCGGGGCCGCCGCCGCCCCGGAGAGCAGCAACACAAACGCGAGCGTGCGGGCTCGCGTCTGCAACCAGGGCTTGGGAATGCTCAAGCCTGCCGGCGTCGGGCAGTCCATCCCACCAGCCCCAGACCGGCCAGCAACATGGCCCAGGTTTCAGGTTCGGGCACGGGTGCCGGCACAGCCGCCACATCGAGCGTGACCCTGAGCCCGTAGTTGGGATACGGAGCCATCGCGCCGATCTGCGCAACGTAGTTCACGCCGCCGACGAACACACTGTAGTCGCCCGCCGCCAGCGTGAAGCTGCCGCTGGCCATGCCGTTGAGGTCGGCGTCGAAGGCGCTGCCCATGTAGGTGAAGACACTGAAGGGATCCCCCGCGTCATTGGTCATCTGCCAGTCGTTCATGGCACGGAAGGCACCTTCCTTGGGTACGCCCGGCAGGCTGGCCAGATAGGCCACGGTTGCAGCCGCACCGTCGTGATCCGCCTGGAATGGCGCAATGTGTGCCAGCCCGCTGTAGATCGAGAATCCGGGCAGCAAGCCGCCCAGTGATACCGGCGTGGCAGCCGCGTAGGCTTCGGCGGTGAAGGTGACGGTGGTCGCCTCGGTGAGCGTGAAACGGAAGGCCCGCAGGCGGTGTGAGTCGCCGAAATCAGCATCGAGACCATCGGCCCAGCCAAAGTTGCTGCTTACCGTCTGGTTCGAGATCGTCATTGAGCCGCCAGCATCGGCGTAGGTGCCGAGGTTGCGGCCGCTGTAGCTGACATGGGCGCTGGCCGGCAGGCTGGCCAGGGTCAGCAGGCCGCTTACGGCACAGGCAAGGATACGGATCATGTGTTCTCTCCTTTATCGATATGAGGCTTGGAACCGTGCGGATTCAGGCGCTGCGGCGGCGCGCGGCCCAGCCGACCAGACCCAGGCCAGCCAGCAACATGGCCCAGGTTTCGGGTTCGGGTACCGGCGCCGTGGCCAGCGTGATGACCTGCGAGACGGGGTAGCCGCTCATGGTGCCGATCGCGCCATAGCCTTCGATCGTGGTACCCGTCATGCACACCGCGCCCATCATGCCGCCGGGGGCGCAGTCGGCGTAGGCAAGCTTGTCGATCTGCACTTGCGTGAGCGCGGCCAGGGGATCGTCGGGGACGAAGATCAGGGCGTAGGCGTTGCCGGGGTTATTTGCCGCAGCGGGGAAGCCGTAGTAGACGCCTCCTGCTGCCACGCCGGCAGCTGGCGACCACCCATCCCCCCCCATGCCGGTCCAGAAAGTGTGGGTGTTGGCATTGCGGAATGCGGCAGCAAAGGTGCCACCCAGTGTGGCGTCGTACCAGGACACCAGCTGATTGCCCAGTGTCAGCCAGGTCATGCCGTAGTCGCCATTGGGGCCGGCGTTGAACGGATCACCCGTCATCGACTCCGACAGCTTGCCGGCAAGGCCGCTGACGGTTTTGCTGTGCGGATCGTAATCAAAGCTGCCGGTGAAAATGGTGTTGCGCGGCTGGGTGTCAGGCTCGAAGAAAGTCAGCGTGACATTGTAGGTTTCGGTATGGGCCTGCACGGGCAGTGCGCCCAGCAGCCCCACTGCGGATAGGACAACCAGCATGGATTTCATTTCAGTCTCCCGGGTGAACGATCATTGAAATGCACGACGACGCGCTGCCCAACCCACCAGCCCGAGGCCCGCGAGCAACATGCCCCAGGTTTCGGGTTCGGGTACGGCAGCAATGCTCTGGGTGATGGGTGAGGTGCCCTGCATGGTGCCGCCGGGCCCGCCATTGGCGGTCAGCCAGCCAGCCATGCAGATGGTGCCGGACCCGTTGCGCGGCATGAGGCCGGCCGGGGTGCAGTCGCCATACGCCAGCTTGCCCAGCTGCGCAGGCGTCAACGCGGCAGTCGGGTCGGCCAGCGGGATATAAAGCGTGGCAAAGGCGTTGAAATTACCGTAGGTGTAGACCGGGCCATGCACGCCCGTGCTGGCGAAGCCGCCGTTCGCAAAAACGCTGGTGGTGCTTTCCTTGAACACGGTCACGATCAGGCCATCCGTGCCGTCCGCCACAACGGAAAGCGGGTGGGTGAGCGGCACCCAGGTGGTGTTGCCATCCATGGCCTGCGACAGCTGGCCTTGCAGGTTCGACACAGTACCGCTGTGCTCGTCGAAGTCGAACGTGCCCTGAAAGATCGTGTCCCAGATCGGGTTGGAGTTGTTGTAGATGACCTGGTTGTAGACCTGGGTCACGCTGTAGGTCACTTCCTGGGCCTGGACAGGCGCACTGCCCAGAAAGCATCCCGCAGCGGCAATGGACACGGTGCGGCGCACCAGACGGGCCGAATCGGCAAACATGGCAAAACTCCCTGACTATGATTTTTTTGTAGGTGTTGCACCTACATCTGGGAGCGGAGAATAGGCCGATGCGCCTGGACTTCAATTACGCATTTTGTCGCACCCTGTCCGGATTCGGACAAACTGGCATGTGACGGGGGTGACGGACTCAGCCGTCCATGAGTATGCCGAACAGCCGTGCACGCGCCGGCTCGCTCAAGCTGCGCAGTACACGCAGCGCTTCATTCGCCACACGGGGATCGCGCGTGAGGGAGTATTCCACTGCCAGCCGCCGCCATGCCTCGGCAAGCGCCGGATCGGTGGCACGCAGCCGATCCAGCGCTTGCGTCACGCCTGCCTGCCCCTTCATCAAATAGAACGTCAGGCCCAGGTTATGCCAGGCCTGGATGTAATCGGGATCGATCTCCACCGCCGCGCGGTAGGCCCGCATCGCCTCGCGCGGACGGCCACTGTCGCGCAACACGTTGCCGAGGTTGTTGCGGGCCTGCACGTCGTCGGGCGCGATCTGCAGATTGCGTTCGTAGGCGGCGATGGCTTCCACCGGCTGCCCCAGCGCCGACCACGCCCGCCCCTGGACGAACCAGGCCAGCGGGTTGTTCGTCTCGACCCGGGCCCAGGCCTGCCCCAGCGCCAGCAGGCCCGGCCAGTCGCCCCGCTGCTCCAGCCCGCGTGCCTGCGCCACCCAGTCGGCACGGACCGCCTGCGGCGTGGGCTGGCCGTCCAGCCCGAAGGTTTGCGCACCTGCCTGGACCGCGCCGGACAAGCTGGCCAACAGCGTGCAGACGAGTCCTGCTGAAATGAATCGATCCATGGGCCGGATTCTACGCGGCGACTCGACGCATCGCGTATGCTGTCGGGTCTTTCAGCCCGCCGCGCGTCCATGTCCGCCACCGAACATTTCATCCCCGGCAAGGACGCTTCGCTCGAAGCCTCCATCGCCACCCTGCAAGCGAAACTGGATGCCCTCGGCTTCCACATCGAGGAGCGCTCCTGGCTCAACCCGGTGGAGGGCGTGTGGTCGGTGCACATCCGCGATCGCGACTGCCCGATTCTCTTCACCAACGGCAAGGGCGGCACGGAACTGGCCGCGCGGGCGAGCGCGCTGGGCGAGTATTTCGAGCGCCTGTCGACCAATTATTTCTGGACGCATTTCTATCTGGGCGAAGCGATCGCCAACCGCCATTACGTCCACCACCCGGACGAGCGCTGGTTCGAGGTAAACGATGACGCCTGGCCGCAAGGCCTGCTCACGCCCGCACTGCACGCCCACTACAACCCCGATGAAAACGTGCGCGCCGACCAGCTCATCGATCTCAATTCCGGCAACTTGGATCGCGGCATCTGCGCCATCCCCTACCAGCGCCTCGCCGACGGCGAAACGGTGTATTTTCCGGTCAACCTCATCGGCAACCTGTACGTGAGCAACGGCATGTCGGCCGGCAACACGCTGATGGAGGCACGCACGCAGGCGCTGTCCGAAATCTTCGAGCGGCACATCAAGTTCCGCATCATTGAAGAGGGCTTGTGCCTGCCCGATGTACCGGAGGACGTGATCGCCCGCTACCCGCGCATTGCCGCCGGCATCCGCGGCCTGCGCGAAGCCGGCTTCGGCATCCTGGTGAAAGATGCCTCGCTGGGCGGCAACTATCCGGTGATGAACGTGACGCTGCTGCATCCGCAGGACCAGGGCTGCTTCGCCAGCTTCGGCGCGCATCCGCGTTTCGAGGTCGCACTCGAACGCGCGCTCACGGAACTGCTGCAAGGCCGCGCGCTCGATTCGCTGGCGGGCTTCCCCGCCCCCGGCTTCGACCCGGCCGAAATCGCCGATCCGCAGAATCTGGAAATCCACTTTGTCGATTCCAGCGGCGTGATCAGCTGGCAGTTCCTGCGCGACACCCCGGACTACGACTTCGTCGACTGGAATTTCGGCACCACCACCGAAGAAGACTACCAATGGTCGGTCGACGCGCTGCACGCCGAAGGCCATGCGCTCTACATCGCCGACTTCGAGCACCTCGGCGTCTACGCCTGCCGCATCCTCGTACCCGGCGTATCCGAAATCTACCCGGTCGAAGAACTCGAATTCGAGAACAACAGCGTCGGCAACCTGATCCGCCCCGCACTCGCACGCCTGCCCGAGCTCGACGACGACGCATGCGCCGAACTGCTCGACCTGATCAACGAACTGGAGCTGGCCGACGACCGTCTGGTAACCGTGTTGATCGGCCTCGCGCCCGATGCCGATTCGCCGTGGACCGACATCCGCGTCGGTGAGGTCAAGCTGCTGCTCGCGCTGGCGCTGGGCGACGACGAGGCCATCCTCGAAGGCTGCACCTGGATCGCACAGTACGGCCAGCGCAGCGAGGCGCGGCTGAAGGTTTACCGCTGCATCGCCGACCTCGTGCAGCTTGATGATCCCAGCCCCTTCGAGACCGCGCTCGCGCTGATGTACGGCCGCGACACGCTGGCACAGGCATTCGCGCTGTTCAACCAGGACGAACGCTTCTTCGGCCTGGCCACACTCGGCAGCGACTTCGAAGGCAGCACGATGCACCAGCGCTTGCTGGAGGCGTACCGCAAGGTGCGCGGCTAAGCCCCCAGTCGATGAAAATCCCCAAGCGCCTCGAACCCCTGCTCGAAGACGGCCTCATCGACGGCGTCGTGCGCCAGCTCATGAGCGGCAAGGAAGCCATGGTTTTCGTCGTCCGCTGCGGCGACGACATTCGCTGCGCCAAGGTCTACAAGGAAGCCAACAAGCGCAGCTTCCGCCAGGCCGTCGACTACACCGAAAACCGCAAGACCAAGAACAGCCGCCAGGCGCGCGCCATGGCCAAGGGCACGAAGTACGGCCGCGAAATGCAGGAAGCCGCCTGGCAAAGCGCCGAGGTCGACGCGCTGTATCGGCTGGCTGCCGCCGGCGTGCGCGTGCCCACGCCGTACAACTTCTTTGAGGGCGTGCTGCTGATGGAACTGGTGGCGGACGCCGACGGCAACGCCGCGCCCCGGCTCAACGACGTGTCGTTCACCGAAGCCGAAGCCCTCGCCCACCACCGCACCCTGATTGGCGAAGTCGTGCGCATGCTGTGCGCCGGCGTCATCCACGGCGACCTGTCCGAATTCAACATCCTCGTCAGCACCGACGGCCCGGTGATCATCGACCTGCCGCAAGCGGTCGACGCCGCCGGCAACAACCACGCGCAGGCGATGCTGGCGCGCGACGTGAACAATCTGCGAACCTACTTCGGCCAGTTCGCGCCAGCGCTACTGGAAACGCAATACGCCGAGGAAATCTGGGCGCTGTATGAGCACGGCAAGCTGCATCCCGAAGTCGAACTCAGCGGGCTGTTCGAATGTGAAATGCCGCCGGTTGATCTGGAGGGGGTGATGCGGGAGATTGACGACACGCTGAAGGAAGAGGAAGCGCGCTTGTTGCGGCTACAGGAACTGGAGTAATTCTCTGCTGTTGGAAAGTTATTCAAGCTAACGCTTTATCACGTGTCCCAAGGGCAGTGGCATTACACAGCTTGATCGCGCAACGCCCCCTGGGTCGCGGGGTTGGGCTGCAAGCGGCGCAAAGGTTTGGTGTCACCATTGGTGATGGATATCCAGGCCCTTTGCCAGCCAGTGTCTCTTACGAGAGCTAGCATCGAGGTTTCTTGATACCAGGTAGCTGAATACACTCCTTTAATGATTTCTGTCACTGCTTTCGGCTCGCCATAAACCGAGTGCAGCTTTTTACCCACGGTAACGGTATCGTTTGGAGTCAGACCGATGAAGATAAGATAGCAACGATTCTCGTCGAAAAGTATCTCGATTTTTATTGGCACCACACCGAACGCTCTTGTTGAATTTCTTCTAACGCATCGTGCTTCAGCGGCCGAGCTCCTAACGCAGGTGTACAGGCTGGCTGGCAAACTCTGAATGTCAGAACCGATCGCGACCCCATCGAGAGAGAAAGATGCGCTAGCGGGTGACGTGGATAGAACGCCTACGCAAAATAAGCGCAAGTAGGTAACAATGCTTTTCATCCTGCGGCCCACTCAAATTGGGCACAACGTTCAAGGTGCGAAACGAGGTCAAACACCCTACTCGCCTATCACCACAATACCCGGCACTGAAATTCCGCAAAAACCGGATCAAGCGTCACCAATTCAGCTTTCTCCAGGTCGGCCTGCGCGGCCAGCATGCGGTCGAACGGGTCGCGATGCTCGTTTGAGTACGCACCCGCTTTCAGGCTGTGCAAGTAGCTGATGGGCAGGTGCTCGAAACCGTCCGCCACGATCAGTTCATTGAATCGAGCCAGCGCCTGTTCAGCGTGCGGCAATTTGCCAAGCCGGTGTTTGGTGGCGATTTCCCAGGCACTGGCCGCGCTGACCAGAACCTGATTTTCCTCATTGGCGATGGCTTGCCGGGATGTGCTGGAAAGCCTGGGATCGTCGGTCCACCACCACAGCAGGGCGTGGGTATCGAGCAATAGCTTCAAGGTTTTTCCCAGGCATCGAGTTCGGCTGCGGGCAGGGACTCGAAAAATGCCTCGTCAATATGCCCGGCCAGCCTGCCGGGTGTGCGCTTGGGTTTTCCCTGTTGCCCCAGCGGCACCATGCGTGCATAAGGCTTGCCGGATTTCGAGAGGATGATTTCCTGGCCGGCATGCGCCTGTTCGAGCAGGCGGGAAAACTGAGTTTTGGCTTCGTGGACGTTGATGGTGATGGTCATGGCAGCCTCATGGACTAACTGGTGGACTAAGTGTAGCCACCTGGTAAGCGTCTCGCAACCCCATATTCATAGGGGAAGCTACCGCACCGCCCCTCAAGTCGGCAAAGGCCGCAACCAGACTGCCGATCTAACGATTAGCCTGCTCCCCGCCCCACTGCTGACGGATGTGAATCCAGATGTTTTCAAGGTCGCGCTCTGCGGCGGGCTGAGGCGAACAGGGTCTGCCGCGCTTACGCCTGCACGGTGCGCTGCCGCACCGTCTCATACAAACACAGCGCCGCCGACACCGAGACATTGAGACTTTCCACCGTGCCGCCGATGGGGATGCGCGCGACCTGATCGCAGCTCTGCTTGACGAGGCGGCGGATGCCCGCGCCCTCGGCACCGAGCACCCAGGCGATGCCGGTCTTGGCATCGATGCCGGACAGCGGCTGCTCGCCGTCCATGTCGGCGGCGATGACCCAGATGTTGTGCTCTTTTAAATCCTCGATGGTGCGCGCGAGATTGGTGACCATGATATAGGGCACGGTCTCGGCGGCACCTGAGGCAACTTTTTCCACGGTGGCGTTGATGCCGACGGCGTTGTCCTTGGGTGCGATGACGGCGTGCACACCGAAGGCGTCGGCCGAGCGCAGGATCGCACCGAGGTTGTGCGGGTCGGTGACGCCGTCGAGGATGACCAAGAGCGGCGGGCCCTGAAGGTTCTCCAGCACGTCGTCGAGCGAATGGGTGAGCGCGACCGGCTTGACGCGCGCGACGACGCCCTGGTGCTTGGCCGATTTTCCAACCAGGCGATCCAGACGATCGGCTTCGACCTGCGCGAGCTTGACGCCGTGATCCTTGGCCTGATGCACCAGATCGCGCGCGCGCGCATCGCGGCGGGTCAGATCCAGATAGATTTCGAAGATACCCTTTGGGTCCTGCCGCAGGCGAGCGAGGACGGGATGGAAGCCGTAGATGAGTTTTTCGGCGGCGTGCCTGTCAGCGGGTTTGTCGCTCATTTTTTCTTGCCGGACCGGGGTTTTTTGCTGGCTGCGGGCGGGGCGTCGTCTTCCGTGGCCATTTCCACCCACTCGATCAGGCTGAAATCGATCTTGCTGGTTTCGATGTCGGCGCGCATCACCTTGATGCGCACCCGGTCACCCAGGCGATAACGTTTGCCCGTGCGCTCGCCGAGCATCCAGTGTTTGGACTGGTCATAATGGAAGTAATCCTGGCCCAGTTCGGACACATGCACGAGACCTTCGATGAAGATGTCGTCCAGTGCAACGAAGATGCCGAAGCTGGTGACGGCGCTGACGGTGCCGCTGTATTCCTCACCGATGCGGTCGCGCATGAAATAGGTCTTGAGCCAGGCGTCGACGTCGCGGGTGGCGTCGTCGGCGCGGCGCTCGGTCATCGAGCAGTGCGCGCCGGTTTCGGCCAGCCCCTTGCCGGGCAGTTTTTCTCCCTTGAGCACGGCCTTGATGCCGCGATGCACGAGCAGGTCGGGATAGCGGCGGATCGGGGAGGTGAAGTGGGTGTAGGCCTCGTAGGCCAGGCCGAAGTGCCCCTTGTTGTCGGGGCTGTACTGCGCCTGCTTGAGCGAGCGCAGCATCACGGTCTGCAAGAGGCCATGGTCGGGACGATCCTTGATCTTCTCCAGCAGCGCGGCGTAATCCTTGGCGTGCGGTTTGTCGCCACCGCCGAGATCGAGACCGAATTCGGCGAGAAAGCCGCGCAGTGCTGCCAGCTTTTCGGGTGTGGGGCCTTCATGCACGCGGTAGAGCGCAGGCTGTTTGTTTTCGTGCAGGTAATCAGACGCGCAGACGTTGGCCGCCAGCATGCATTCCTCGATGATGCGGTGCGCATCGTTGCGCACCACCGGGACGATGGCCTTGATCTTGCCCTGGTCGTCAAACAGGATCTGCGTTTCCTGCGAGCCGAAGTCGATGGCACCCCGTTTGGCGCGGGCTTTCAGCAACGTGCGGAAAAGCTTGTCGAGTGCCTGCAGGTGCGGCATCAGCGCCGATTGTTTTTTGTCCGGCTGGGTCTCGCCGGAGAGCCAGTCCCACACCTGGTTGTAGGTGAGACGCGCATGCGAATAGATCACCGCAGGATAGAAACGGTATGCCTTAATGTTGCCGGCGCTGCCGATCTGCATGTCGCACACCATGGCCAGGCGGTCGACTTCGGGATTGAGCGAACACAGGCCGTTGGACAGCGCCTCGGGCAGCATGGGAATGACGCGGCGCGGGAAGTACACCGAGTTGCCACGGGTATAGCCTTCGGTATCGAGCGCGTCGCCAGGCTGAACATAATGGCTGACGTCGGCAATCGCCACGATGAGCCGGAAACCACTGCGGCCCTGCGGTTCGCAATACACCGCGTCGTCGAAGTCGCGCGCGGTTTCGCCGTCGATGGTGACGAGGGGCAGATGGCGGATGTCCTCGCGGTCTGCCATGTCCTTCTTCAGCACCTTCTTCGGGAGCGCCTCGGCCTGTTTCTCCACATCGTGCGGGAATACATAGGGCAGGTCGTGCTTGCGCAGCGCGATCTCGATTTCCATGCCGGGGCCGGTAAAGCTGCCGAGGATCTCGACGACCTTGCCGACGGCTTCGTTGTGCGCGCCAGGCTGGGTCACGATTTCCACCGTGACGACCTGACCGGACTGCGCGCCGTTCGCGTGTTCCGCAGGCACCAGGATGTCCTGGTTGATGCGACGGTTTTCTGCAATCAGGAAGCCGACGCCCCCTTCGAGGTAATAACGGCCCACCACGGTCTTGTTGACTTGCTCCAGTACC
>JBEQCD010000007.1:0-53282 GCA_041639515.1 Hydrogenophilales bacterium
CGGCCGCCCCCCGCGAAGGGGCGCTGACGCTAGACCAGATCAAGCTCAATATCGGGGATTCCATCCAGCTTCAATACCAGACCGGCAATGACCAGACGCGCTGCTTTGTCACCCTGATCGGATATCTGGAAGGCAAAGGGATCGTCGTCACCAATCCGGTGATCGACGGCAACCTGATGCTGGTACGTGAAGGGCAGAATTTTGTTGCGCGCCTGTTCAGCGGCAAAAGCGCCTATGCGTTTTCGACCAGTGCCCGCCGCGTGACCAGTGCGCCCTATCCGCACATCCATCTGGACTGGCCAAAGGAAGTGCGGGGCATGGTGGTGCGTCAGTCTGCCCGCAGCCGCATCAACATCATCTGTCACGCCACCGGCCAGGATGGCCGGGGCCACGCCTGCGTGGCGCGCGATATCAGTGTGGGGGGCGCGCTCATCGCGGCCAGCAGTGCCCTGGGCGAGATCGATGACCTCCTCACGCTCAAATTCCGCGTCAAGATCGGCTCAGGCGAGCATACCCTGTCGCTTGCCTGCAAGATTCGTTCGATCAACGCCGCACGGGCCACGGCGGAAGACAAAGCCACGGTGCTGCATGGCCTGGCTTTCGACGAAATCAGCGACCAGGACACCCTCGTCATCTCGGCGCTGCTATACCAGAACGTGATCAGCGCGCAGGAAGCCGACAAATAGTCTTATTGGGGCGGGGTTTCGGCATTGCCCCGGCTCACGCTTTCGCCGTCACGCGGGCGCAGTGACCAGAACGACAGCGAAGACAGCATGGTCATCGCCCCCACGGTGAGAAAAGCGTAATGAAGTGCATGGGTCACCGCCGACTGGTCGGTTTGCGGCAGCCCGCCGAGATACCAGCCTGCAATCAACGAGCCGAACGCCAGCCCGAAACTCATCGACATCTGCTGCATCGAGCTGGCAATCGTGCTGGCCATGCTTGAATCCTGCGTATCGATGTCGGCATAGGCCATCGAATTCATGCTCGTGTATTGCAGCGAATTGAAGAAGCCCAGCGCCAGGCCCAGCAGCACAATCACGAACAAGGGTGTACCCGGCCCCACCGCCGCAAAGCTGCATACCACGATGCCGATCATCACCGTGTTGACCGTGAGTACCCGCTTGTAGCCAAAGCGCGCCAGCATGGGCGTGGCAATGAGTTTCATCACCATGGCGGCGGCGGCCACCGGCATCATCAACAGACCCGATTGCCAGGCGGGCATGCCCAGCCCCACCTGATAAAACAGCGGCAGCAGAAAAGGCATGCCGCCCACGCCCAGCCGGGTGACGAAGCCGCCCACCACCGATATGCGGAAAGTGCGTACCCGGAAAAGGGCCAGCCGTAACAGCGGATGCGCCGTATCGCGTGCATGGAATCCGTAGGCCGCCAGCAGCCCCAGACTGAGTGCCAGCAACAGGCCACCTGAAGTCGGGTCGAGGCTGTGCTCACCAAAAATTTCCAGCAGCCAGGACAGCAGCGCTGCGCCGCCGCCGAACAGCGCCAGCCCCACCACATCGAGCGGGCGGGGCGAATCGTCGCGGTAATCCGGCATGTGCCGGTATGCCAGCCACAAGGCCATCAGGCCGACCGGCACGTTGACGAAAAAAATGTAGCGCCACGACAGCCAGTGGACGATCAGGCCCCCGAGCGTGGGGCCCAGCAGCGGCCCGATCAGCGCCGGGATAATGACAAAGTTCATCGCCCGCAGCAGCTCGCCCTTGGGAAAGGTGCGAATGATGGCCAGCCGTCCCACCGGCATCATCATCGCCGCCCCCATGCCCTGCAGGATGCGGCCCGCCACCAGCATCGGCTGGCTCTGCGCCAGTCCGCACAGCACCGACGAGAACGTGAACACCGCCACAGCGGTGAAGAACACCCGCCGCGTGCCGAAGCGGTCGGCCATCCAGCCGCTCACCGGTATGCCCACCGCCAGGCTGAGGATGTAGCTTGTCACCACCGCTTTCAGGCTCAGGGGTGTCACGCCCAGGCTGTCTGCCATGGCCGGCACGGCCGTGTTCACGATGGTGGTGTCGAGCTGTTCCATGAACAGCGCCACCGCCACGATCCAGGGCAGGGTGGATTTGACGGTGGACGATGTCATGGCGTGCCGGGAAAAAACTGCACGCGGCGTGCGTGATGGTGGTGACGGCCGGGGTGGAACATCGCTCGCATCGGGGCGGCAACCACTCAATCCGCTTTCTGCACCCAGAATTGATACATGCCGAAGAAAGTATCGGGATGGGCTTCCTCATAGGCATGCCAACGGGCCAGATCGGTGGCGGCCGGGTCGTCCGGGTAGCGCTGGCGATAGGCATTCAGCACATCCGGCTCGGTTTCGAAGCCAATAAAATTCAGCCCGTTCTCCTGCAGGAATGCCACGATGGCCGGCAGCGTGAGCTGGTGCTCCTGCACATGAAAAATCAGGTCGCGGCAGCTGCTGGTGCTGTAGAAATCGGTCACCGTCAGCAGATTGCCCAGCACGCTGGGGTCGGGCAGCGCCATCAGATCCTGCCGGCAGCGTCGGATGCCGTCGGTATCCGACGCATAGCCGTGCTCGGCGATGAATTGGCGGATGCGGACGATGTGCTGCCGCGCCAGCGCACTGTAGAACCCCAGGCACATCAGGCCGCCCGGCCGCAGCAGCGAGAGCAGGGTGCGCCAGCCCTGCCACGGATCGGCCAGGTGATGCAGCACACCGATCGATTCGATCACGTCGAAATCGCGCCCCAGTTCACCGAGCTTCAGGAGGTCGCCGTGCAGGTACTCCACGTTGCCCAGCCCCATCTCGTGGGTTTTCCGTTTGGCGTAGGCCAGGCTGCCCAGGCTCAGATCGACGGCGAGGATGCGTGCGCCCGGCAGCGTGCGCGCGCGGTTGGTTGAATGCTGGCCGGTGCCGCAGCCGGCGATCAGCATGTCCTGGCGCGGGCCGTGTGCGGATGCGCGGAAGCCGGACAGCGGAAATTTCTGCTGTAACAGGGTGTCGATGTCGTAGGTCGTGTCGACCGGCGCAGCCTTGATCCAGCGCGGATAGGGATTCTCTTCATACTGCTGCTGCACCTGGCGCGACACGTCATCCTCGATCGCGCTCAGCATGGGAATGCCCGGACGCAGTGCCTGCTCGATCGAAGGCTCGATGAGCTGCTGCAATAGCACCGCCGACACCTCGGCCGGCCATGGACGTTCCAGCAGGCGCATTGCTGAAGGCAGGCTGCTCAGCGGCAGGTAGGCCGCCAGCGCGAGTGGCCAGAGTGCGGGCACTTCCGCCTGCGTCGCCAGCGCGTTTTCCAGGGCTTCGGCCAGCAAGCCGGCCTGCTGGATTTCGGCCTCGTCCAGCGCAAACACATACTCGTTGATGAAACACTGCCGGGCGAGGGCGCTGTGAAAATTCAGCGAGGCCCCCGCGCCGGCTTCCAGCACCATGGCGCGCCGGGCGAGCGTCAGCATGTGTTCCAGCGCTGCGTCGCACACCGGCGTCGCCGTGAGCAGGGCACACAACAAGGTATCCGCGCCCAGCACGTCCAGATCGTGGGCGTTGAATATTGCCGGTGACGATGCCTGATCCGGCCCCGCCGTGCGGGTGCGTTCCAGATACAGGGCAATCTGTGGATCGAGCTTGATGAACTGGGTGCACACATGCGCCAGCTCAACCGGTCGGTCCCACGGCGCATTCAGCGCCCGCACCAGCAGGCTGCGCACCTGCGGGTGTGTTTGCGAAAAATTCAGGTGTTTGATGCAGGCAGAAAAAATACGGGTGGCGCGCACGCTCTCCCGGATGGGCAACGCCCGCATGATGATGTCGAGCGCTTCAACCGACTGCCCCCGGCCGCTGAGCAGCGCGGCCAGATTTTCCAGCGCGTCCGCATCGTCCGGCGTGTGTGCCAGCGCAGAGCGAAAACATGCCTCCGCCTCATCCGGCCGCTGTCGGGCTTGCAGCAGCGCGCCCAGATTGTTGTGCGCGCGGGCATAGTGCGGGGCGAGTTCCAGCGCCCGCCGATAACTGGCTTCGGCGGCATCGAGCGCGCCACTGTCCTGTTGCGCCACCCCCAGGTTGCCGTGCGCCTGGGCGTCGTTCGGATTGATCGCCAGCGCCCGCCGGCAACTGGCCTCGGCCTCGGCGTGTTGCCCCAAGCTGTTGAGCACAATCCCGAGATTGTTGTGTGCCTCCGCGTCGTTGGGCAGCAGCGTGGCCGCCTTGCGCATGGGCGACAGCGCGTCCGCGTTCCGCCCCTGTTGCATCAACAGCACGCCCAGCAGCTTCCAGCTCATGCCGTGCCGGGGAAAGCGAATGGTCAGAGCTTCGGCAAGTGTGGTCGCCTCTTCCAGCCGGTTCGCGTTGAACAGCTCGATGACGGCATTGAGTTCCTGGGGTTTGGGTTCGGCGCTCACGGACTGTCCTGAAAAATCAAACGGAAACAGACCGTGCCCTGGGTCCGCCGCAAGACGTCATCGTGAGGGATGGCGGACGCATGGCCGGCCCGGACGGGAAACGGCGAATCAATATAGCATCAGGTGAGGTGGGGATTGCGGACGGTGCCGGGAAGCAGCGGTTTGTGGCACGTCGCGCCAGGGCTGGAGCAATGCCCGTGCTGCTTGGGATAGGACTTCAGAGGGCTGGGGCTTGAGCCTGCGAGGCTGCCTGCATTAGTCCTGGCGGCGGCAGTTAACTATGGTCTGTCCTTGGTTGTTCCTCTGGTTGTTCATTAGGCCTTATTGACTGCTGCAATGAATGCTTTCCTTGCCGAACTGACTGATTTAAAGCCGATCAATGACATTTCGATTACGCTATCAATGGGTAAAGAACGGAACGATCCGGAACGTGAATGGTAAATTCCGATATCGGTAAATTTGAAGTTATCTTGCTTCTCATCGTAAAGTAGGGCGTAGCCAATAATTTGGCGTAGGTGCTCAATTTTTAGCGGTTTTGCAGTTGTCTTAATGTCAGTTAAAACCAGACGGTTATTACTCTCAAAAACACAATCGAAATCTGCGCCTCCAACTAACCCGGAGTTTATTAATTCCTGATTGTGCACGACAATTTTTGCGTTAAAAAACTCACTATTCGGGTCATTCCTAGACTTTACAAACAATTGGATCAGATCTGAAATATCCTGTGCATATTGCGCTCCGCCAAGGCTTTCAAAATACTCACTGAATAAATAGTTCGTTGTCTTCTCTTTGAGCGTTGCACCGCTGGATTTCTCTATGATTTCTTTTTTGTCTTTCTGAATTGGTTCGAGGAACAATTGCGGCAGCCTGCCTGACCGATAAAAATTATCCATTACGGTCAGAGCTGTAGCTGAATAGACTGCCTTGTAATCTGAAGCATCTCTGCCATCCAGATTCTGTTTTCCGATCTCAAATAAGTCTTCCAAATAATGCCGGATAACTTCCTGGTCATTTAATCCTGCATTCAGTACAGCGAGTGCTAACGCTTCTGAGGCAATAATGTTTTCAAACTGTAGGGCGTTTCCACTTGCTGTGTATCGAATTAAGTAATCTGTAGTTGTCCCTATGTAGGCAGAAACAACAGTTGACGATGGAGTGAAGGACAGTGGCCGTATGGGCACTGTGCTTTGCAACAAATCAAGACAATTCTTAGTGCCGTCTTTATTTTCAAACTCCGAAAAAAATTGACGGACGGGGCTATTTTTATCTTTAATCTGGCTGGTTAAGGACATATGTCTTCCTCTTGAAACACCAACTAAAAGGGGACCACGACTTGTTCGTTCTAATCTGTTCATGCATCCAGCCCGGATCCATGTCCGCCCCATTGGGCCAGATCACCACACCCAAATCGAGGCGTGCCTGATTGAAAAAGGCCTTGTCCTTGAGCGCTTCAAAGATCCCGCATTCCGTAGCCGTCAGAACAGCTGAAAAATCCGCGATACCGTTTGTGCCATCCTGAAACGTCACCGCCAAACGATAATCCGGTAGCACGGACAGGGCCTTGATCCGCCAGGGGGCGGCGGGGATGACTCCAGCGGTTTGATCCGCTTCGGGTGTTGTCTGGATTGACATAGATCCCAGTCCTCCATCAATTCTTCGCGATGTTCGATCGCCCATTCAATCGTCAGGCTGAGCACCGCTAAAGGGGTAGCTTCGGATATTTGTCCAACTCAGTCCAACTACTTGTAGTTCCGGTACCACTCCACCCACTTCCCGATCCCATACTCCAGTGTCGTTGCCGGCTTGAAGCCGGTGTCGCGGATCAGGTCGTCGACATCCGCGTAGGTCGCCTGCACGTCGCCGTCCTGCATTGGCAGGAAGTTTTTCTTCGCGGTTTGTCCCAGCGCGGCTTCGATGGTGCCGATGAAATCCATCAGTTGCACCGGGGTGTGGTTACCGATGTTGTAGACGCGGTAGGGGGCGTGGCTGGAGGCCGGGTCGGGGTTGTTGTGGTCGAACGCGGGGTTGCCCTGCGGGATGCGGTCGAGCACTTTCACGGTGCCGTCGGCGATGTCATCGATGTAGGTGAAGTCGCGCATCATGTCGCCGTGGTTGAAGACGTCGATGGTGCGGTTTTCCAGAATCGCGGAGGTGAACAGCCACGGCGACATGTCGGGCCTACCCCAGGGACCATACACGGTGAAATATCGGAGCCCCGTGGTGGGCAGGCCGTAAAGGTGCGAGTAGGTGTGCGCCATCAGTTCGTTGGCCTTCTTGCTGGCGGCGTAGAGGCTGACGGGGTGGTTGACCGGGTCGTGGGTGGAAAACGGAATCCTAGTGTTGGCACCGTAGACGCTGGAAGAGCTGGCGTAGACGAAGTGTTTGACGCCGTGATGCCGGCAGCCTTCGAGCAGATTGGCGAAGCCGACGATGTTGGACTGCACGTAGGCATGCGGATTCTTCAGCGAGTAGCGCACGCCGGCCTGCGCGGCGAGGTTGATCACGGCGTCGAAGTGGCCTTTTTCGAACAGGTCTTCCATCGCCATGCGGTCGGAGATGTCGCCGTGGATGAAATGGAAATTCGAGTAGGACTTGATCTGTTCGAGTCGCGCCAACTTCAGCGCGGGGTCGTAGTAGTCGTTCAGGCTGTCGATGCCGACGACTTCGTCGCCGCGCTTCAACAGGATTTGCGCGACGTGCATGCCGATAAATCCGGCCGCGCCGGTGAGCAGGACTTTCATGTTTTCGCCTCCAGAAGTGGCGTCGAGTTTAGCATCGCAACGCTTACAATCCGGCGATGCCCGCCCTGCGCCTGATCCTCGACTGGACGCTTTATCGCCTGCTCCTGCTGCTGGCCGCGCCGCTGATTCCGCTGCGGCTGCTGTGGCGCGGCCGGCGCGAGCGCGGCTATCTCGCGCATTGGGGGGAGCGAATGGGGGCGACAGATGTCCCGGCCGGGGCGATCTGGATCCATGCCGTGTCGGTGGGTGAGATGCGCGCCGCACAGCCGCTGATCGAAGCCCTGCGCGCGGCGCATCCGGGCAGACCGCTCCTGCTCACCTGCATGACGCCGACCGGGCGTGCGACGGCGGACGCGCTCTACGGCCACATGGCACGTATCGTCTACCTGCCCTACGACTATGCCGTGCTGGTGCGGCGTTTTCTGCGCCGGGCCCGGCCGGCGGTCGGCATCCTGATGGAAACCGAGCTGTGGCCGAACCTGATCCGTGCGGCGGCCGGACAAGGCGTGCCGCTGATGCTGGCGAATGCGCGCCTCTCCGAACGTTCGGCACGCGGTTATGCCCGCCTGCCGGCGCTGACGCGGGCGAGTCTCGGCCGCATCACGGAAATTGCGGCGCAGACCGAGGCCGATGCGGCGCGATTGCACCGGCTGGGCGCGCATGGCATTCAGGTCGCCGGCAATCTCAAGTTCGACATTGCGCCGCCGCCTGAAATGCTCGAGCGTGGTGCAGCGTGGCGCGCCGCCTGGGGGAGCCGCCCGGTGCTGCTCGCAGCCAGCACGCGCGAGGGCGAAGAAGCGCTGCTGCTGCAGGCCTTTGCCGAAGCTGCGCCGGCGGCGGTGCTGCTGGTGCTGGTGCCACGCCACCCGCAGCGTTTCGACGTCGTGGCCAGGCTGATCGAGACCGCAGGCCTGCCGTATGGGCGGCGCAGCACGAACGTGCCGCCGGATGCGGGGACCCGCGTGCTGCTCGGCGACAGCCTGGGCGAATTGTTTGCGTACTACGCGGCGTGCGACGTGGCGTTTGTCGGCGGCAGCCTGCTGCCGCTCGGCGGGCAGAACCTGATCGAAGCGGCCAGCGTGGGCAAACCCGTCCTGATCGGCCCGCACACCTTCAATTTCGAGGCGGCGACGCGCGAGGCCATCGAGGCCGGCGCGGCCTTGCGGGTAAACGATGCGGCGGCCTGCATGCGCGAGGCGATGAAACTGCTGAACGAGGCCCCTTCATGCGCTGCCATGGGCGCAGCCGGGCGGGCTTTCACCGCCCGTCACCGGGGGGCGGCGGCGCGGATGGCAGCCCGGGTGCCCGGGCTGTAACCGTCGGATTATTTGCCGACTGGTTTGAGGTGGCGGTCGATTTCGGCCAGATCTGCCGGGCTGAGCGTGCCGACGGCAGCCTTGAGTGCCAGGCCCGAGAGCAGATAGGCGTAGCGTGCGCCTGCCAGATCGCGCCGGGCCGACAATACCTGCTGGTCCGCGTCGAGCACGTCCAGCCCGGTGCGAACACCGACCGACAGACCGAGTTTGGTCGAATCGAGCTGCGCCTGGGTCGAAACCAGCGCCTGTTCGAGCGCACGCACGCGAGCGGCCCCGCTGTTGACGTTGAGCCAGGCCTGGCGTGCCGACAGGCTGGCGTCGCGGGTGGCACCTTCCAGGTCCTGGCGCGCCTTCTCCTGATTGGCGACGGCTTCGCGCACCTGCGAGCTGACCAGTCCGCCCTGGTAGATCGGCAGGTTGAGTTCGAGGCCGATGCTGGCGGTGCGGGTGTCCACCTGTTGCGTGCCAAAGTTCTGGTTGTTGCTGACGGTATAGCCGGCGACGGCGTCGAGTGTGGGATAGTGGCCTGCGCGATTGCGTTCGACTTCCTGGTCGGCGATGGCCTTGGCCAGGCGCTGGATTTCGGCCTGCAGGTTGCCCTTGGCGGCACGCTCGGCCCATTCGTCGATGCCACCGGCTTCGGTCTTGAGCTGGACGGGTTCGGCAAGGCTGTCGAGCGCACCGGCAGGTTTGCCGATGAGCTTTTCCAGCGCGCGCAGACGGATGTTCAGCGTGTTCTGCTCGGCAATTTCCTGCGCCACGGAGAGATCGAAACGCGCCTGTGCTTCGTGGGTGTCGGTGATGGTGGCGGTGCCGACCTCAAAGTTGCGCTTGGCCGATGCGAGCTGCTCGGAGATCGCGGCTTTCTGGGCATTGATGAAGGCGATGTTGTCCTGCGACTGCAACACATCGAAATACGCCTGCGCCACACGCTGGATCAGATCCTGCTCAGCCACCTTGAACTGCATCCCGGCGATGCGTGTCTGGTTCTTGGCCTGTTCGTACTGCACCCAATTCTGCTTGCGGAAGATGGGCTGCATGGCGTTGATGCCGAAGCCATTGGAATCGTATTCCGCGTCGCCGCCGGGCAGCGACGAATCGACGTCGTTGTAGCGCATATTGCCGTTTGCACTCACCTGCGGCAGCAGGCCTGCTCGGCCCTGCGCGGTTTTTTCCTGCCCGGCCTGCAAGGCGGCCCGGGCGGCGGCGTACTGGGCGTCATAGGCCAGGGCGTCGCGGTAAACGTCGGATAGGTTGGCCGCATGAGCGGCGGGAACCAGGGCCAGGCCCAGGGCAAGTACGAGCGGTTTGATGTGCATGATGATCCTGTTGTGTTCAGTAACGCGGCATGGCCGGGTCGACTTCGTCTGCCCAGGCGGCAACGCCGCCCGAGAGGTTGATGACATCTCCAAATCCCAGGGACTCCAGGTATCGGGCTGCGTGGTAGCTTCGCACGCCATGATGGCAGATGACTACCGTTTCAGCCTCTTTGTTCAATTCGTTGGCACGCGCCGGCAGGTCGCGCATCGGGATCAGCGTGGAGCCGGGGACGCGGCAGATGCCGGCTTCCCAGGGTTCGCGCACGTCGAGCAGCAGGGGCGTGTGGCCTTTTGCCAGGTAATCGGCGAGTTCGGCAGGGCGAAACTGGCGCATCAGAATACGAAGGCAGCGGGTTGGGGTGCGTTGACCAGCGGGGCCAGGCAGGTCTCGAACAGCGTGACGCTGCGGAACGCGCCCGGCGCGGTACAGACGATCAGCTGGGCCTGCATGACCGGGCCTGTGCCGGTTACTGCGAACAGGCGACCACCCACGCACAGGCGCCGGCGGAAGGCCTCCGGGAGTAAGGGCGTGGAACCGGTGAGCACGATGGCGTCGAACCCGTCCTGGTCATACCAGTCGAGGGCCGCGTCGCCAGTTTGCAGGCTGACGTTGGCGATACCGTGGGCGCGCAGTTTGTCGCGGGCGGCGGCGCTGAAATCGGCATGAATGTCCACCGACACCACTTCGCTTGTCTGGGCGGCCAGCAGGGCCGTGAGGTAACCCGTGCCGGTGCCGATTTCCAGCACGCGGTCGCGGGGGGACAGGGTGAGCTCCTGCACCACGCGTGCTTCCAGCTTGGGAGTCCACATCGACTCGCCGTGGCCAAGCGGAATTTCCATGTCGACAAAGGCGAGCGCGCGATGGGAGTCCGGCACGAAATCCTCGCGCCGCAGCTTGAACAGCAGGTCGAGCACGCTCTGGTTCAGCACGTCCCAGGGACGAATCTGCTGTTCCACCATGTTGTAGCGCGCCTGTTCGATGTCCATGACTTGCCCTGTTAATGTTGTCGCCCTAAAAATCAATGAGTTACAAGGGACGTTGCCTTGCAATTATTCCACATTTCGGCTAACTTGGCCGCTCGCCAGGGGTCTCCCGGGGACACGCTTCCCGGGAGTGAGACATACCCTTCGAACCTGATGCGGTTGATACCGCCGTAGGGAGGGCCGGGACGCTGCGCCATTGTGCGCGCCCGGGCTGCTCCCGCCATTGGAGATTGCCCATGAATGCCCCTCACAAGCCCGCCCAATTCACCGCCGAATCCGCCCACGTGGACGAACTGGCGATCCAGCCGCTGCCCAATTCACGCAAGATTTACGTGGAAGGCTCCACGCCCGACATCCGCGTGCCGATGCGCGAAATCTCGCAAGCGGATACCGCGAGCGGCTTCGGCGGCGAGAAGAACCCGGCGATCTTCGTTTATGACTGCTCGGGCCCCTACACCGACCCGGCGGCGTCCATCGACATCCGCAAAGGTCTGCCCGCACTGCGCACCCAATGGATCGAAGCGCGCGGCGACACTGAAATCCTCGCCGATCTGAGTTCGGAATATGGTCGCCAGCAGGCTGCGAACCCGGCGCTTGCCGCGATGCGTTTCCCCGAACTCGCGCGCACGCCCCGCCGCGCGAAAGCCGGCATGAACGTCACCCAGATGCACTACGCCAAACGCGGCATCATCACGCCCGAGATGGAATTCATCGCCATCCGCGAAAACAACAACCGTGTGGCGTATCTGGAATCGCTGCGTCAATCCGGCCCGCAGGGCGAAAAGCTCGCGGCGCTCATGAACCGCCAGCATCCCGGCCAGAACTTCGGCGCGAGCCTGCAAAACGAAATCACGCCCGAATTCGTGCGCAGCGAAATCGCGCGCGGCCGCGCGATCATCCCCAACAACATCAACCACCCCGAGTCCGAGCCGATGATTATTGGCCGGAATTTCCTGGTCAAAATCAACGCCAACATCGGCAACTCCGCGCTCGGCTCTTCGATTCAAGAGGAAGTCGAAAAAATGACGTGGGCGATCCGCTGGGGCGGCGACACGGTGATGGACTTGTCCACTGGCAAGAACATCCACGAAACCCGCGAGTGGATCATCCGCAATAGCCCGGTTCCGATTGGGACTGTGCCGATCTATCAGGCGCTGGAAAAAGTCGACGGCAAGGCCGAAGACCTCACCTGGGAAATGTTCCGCGACACCTTGATCGAGCAGGCCGAACAGGGCGTCGACTACTTCACCATCCACGCCGGTGTGCTCTTGCGCTACGTGCCGATGACCGCGAACCGCTTGACCGGGATTGTTTCGCGCGGCGGCTCGATCATGGCGAAGTGGTGCCTCGCGCACCACAAGGAGAGCTTCCTCTACACCCACTTCGAAGACATCTGCGAAATCATGAAGGCGTACGACGTGGCCTTCTCGCTCGGCGACGGTCTGCGCCCGGGCTCGATTTACGACGCCAACGACGAAGCACAATTGTCCGAGCTGCGAACGCTCGGCGAACTCACCCAAGTGGCGTGGAAGCACGACGTGCAGGTGATGATCGAAGGCCCCGGCCACGTGCCCATGCACCTCATCAAGGAGAACATGGACATCCAGCTCGAAGCGTGTTCGGAAGCGCCGTTCTACACCCTCGGGCCTTTGACGACCGACATCGCGCCGGGCTACGACCACATCACCTCCGGCATCGGCGCGGCGATGATCGGTTGGTACGGCACGGCGATGCTCTGCTATGTCACGCCGAAAGAGCACTTGGGTCTTCCGGACAAGGACGACGTGAAGGAAGGCATCATCACCTATAAGCTCGCCGCCCACGCCGCCGACTTGGCCAAGGGCCACCCCGGCGCGCAGATTCGCGATAACGCTTTGTCGAAAGCGCGCTTCGAATTCCGCTGGGACGACCAGTTCAACCTCGGTCTCGACCCCGACAAGGCCAAGTCCTTCCACGACGAGACGCTGCCCAAGGAATCAGCCAAGGTCGCGCATTTCTGCTCGATGTGCGGCCCGCATTTCTGCTCGATGAAGATTACCCAGGACGTGCGCGAATACGCGGCGAAGGAAGGGTTGAACGAAGCCGACGCGCTGCAAAAAGGCATGGAAGTGAAGGCGGTGGAGTTCGTGAAACAGGGCGCGGAGGTTTATCGCAAGCTGTAATCTGCCCTGCGTATAATTGCGAGGCGCGTCCGGGTGACGCGCCTTTTTTATTTCCTGATCCGGCGTACATGGCTGATCCGACCCTGATACTGCATGCGCTCATCCTCGGCCTGGTCGAGGGTGTCACCGAATTCCTGCCGATCTCCAGCACCGGGCATTTGATCCTGGCGGGGCAGTTGCTCGGATTCGCCGGCGAGAAGGAAAAGGTCTTCATGATCGCCATCCAGTTTGCGGCGATTCTGGCGGTGGTGTACGAATACCGGGTGAAGCTTGCGCACGTGGCGACGACGCTGGGGAGCGAGCCGGCCTCGCGCCGTCTCGCCGTCAATCTGATGGCGGGTTTTCTGCCGGCGGCGGTGCTGGGCCTGCTGTTCTACAAGGAGATCAAGGGCTATCTGTTCAACCCGCTGGTCGTGGCCTCGGCGCTGGTGGTCGGCGGGGTGCTCATTCTCTGGGCCGAGCGTCGCACGCACGTGATCAGCACCGAAACCGTGGACGACCTGTCCTGGCGACGCGCGCTGGCGATCGGTTTTGCCCAGGCGCTGGCGATGATTCCCGGCACCTCGCGTTCCGGGGCGACCATCATCGGTGGGCTGTTTCTGGGGCTGTCGCGCAAGGCGGCAGCCGAGTTCTCGTTCTTCCTCGCCATCCCCACCATGTTCGCGGCCACGGTATACGACCTGTACAAGAACTGGGCCCTGTTCGACGCTGGCGATCTGCCGCTATTCCTGGTGGGCGGCGTGGCGTCCTTCGTCAGCGCGCTGATTGCCGTGCGCACCCTGATCAAGTTCGTCAGCCGGCACGACTACACGGTATTCGCCTGGTACCGCATCGTGTTCGGCGGCCTGGTGCTCCTCACCGCCTACCTGGGGGTGATCGACTGGGGCGTGGGGCACTAGGCACCGCTGGCTGCGCTAGCGGCCTGCCGGGCTTCGCTTTCGAGTTGTGTCCTGAGGTCGGCCGGCAGCTTAAGCTGCGTGGCCAGTGCGTCGAGATAGGCGCGTTCCATGAAGCTTTCGCTGTCGACGGCGAGCACGCTCACCAGATACATCTCGGTGGCAATTTCCATGGAGCCGTTTGCCGCTGAGGCAACTTCGGCCGGGTCGAGCGGCCGGGCGACTTCTGCGTCGATCCAGCTGCGCAGGCTGGCGTCTCCGGCCATGCGGCCCAGCTGCTCTTCGATCAGGCCGCGTTCGCGCGGGTCGATGTGGCCGTCGGATTTGGCGGCGGCAATCAGGGCCTTGAGCACGGCGCGGCTGTGGCCTTCGGCATCCGGTGCGGGGAGGAATTGCGTGGGCTGCGCTGCAGGCACGGGTGCCGCACCGGCAGCGGCTTTCTGCTGTTGCCAGTTGCTGTAGGCACGGAAAGCCAGCGCGCCCAGTGCGGCCGCGCCGCCATAGGTCAGGGCCTTGCCGCCGAATTTGCGCACACGCTTGTCGCCCAGCAACAACCCCAGTGCGCCGCCCGCCAGGATGCCGGTACCAAAATTGGCATAGCCGGATTGACCGGCCTTTTGCGCAACCGATTGGCCGGCACCGAGGAGTTGGTCGAGCATGGATTGAATATTCATGTTTGCGGTCAGGGAATGGAACACGGCACTGTGACGCCAGACAGGGTGCCAGGTTCCCGGCTCAGGCAGGTTTGGGCGGATGCTTGTCGAGCTTGCGCTGCAGGGTGCGCCGGTGCATTTTCAGGGCCCGTGCGGTGGCGGAAATGTTGCCATCGTGCTCGGCAAGGACTTTCTGGATGTGCTCCCATTCCAGCCGCGCCACGGATAGCGGTTCGGGGGCGATTTCCAGCGCGGCATCCGGCGTGTCGCGGGTGAGGGCGGCGAGGATTTCGTCGGCGTTCGCAGGCTTGGCCAGATAGTGGCGTGCCCCGAGCCGCACGGCTTCGACGGCTGTGGTGATGCTGGCGTAGCCGGTCAGTACGACAATCGCGGGGGGCGGGGTGCGGGCGAACAGGTCGGCGACCACCTTGAGTCCGGAGTCACCGGGCAACTTGAGATCAACCACCGCATGCGTGGGGTGGAAGCGCTCTGCCAGCAGCCGGGCCTCGGCGGCGTCGGCGGCGTGGGCGGTTTCGATATTGCGTCGGGCCATGGCGCGGCGCAGGGCGTCAGCAAAGTCGGCATCGTCTTCGACGATCAGGAGTTTCATGTTCATGCGGGACTTCCCCAGGGGATGACAATCCGGACACAGGTGCCGCCCCCTGCCCGTTCGGTCAGCTCGATCCGGCCGCCGGCGCGCTCGAGTGTGGCATGGGTGAGGGCGAGACCGACGCCCCAGCCACGTCCGCCGGCACTGGGCATCAGCACGCGTCCGGCTTGGGCCTGCTGGTCAGGTGTGAAACCTGCGCCACGGTCGGCAATATCGAGCTGGAGGCCCTGTGCATCTGCACGCGCCAGAAACTCGACAGGCGTGTCGGCGGCATCCGCTGCGTTGTTCAGGATGTTCAGCACGGCGGGTTCCAGGCCATCCGGCACCGTGAAGGGCCGGGTGTCGGCAGGCAGCTCCGCTTCGATGCGGGCGTCCGGCCGGAGAATCTGCCAGCGCTCGATCAGCTGGGTGAGCCAGACATCCAGCGGCTGCGCGGCTGGCGGCGAGTCCTGCGCGCGCGCTGCGAGCTCGGTGAGGATGCGCTTGCAGGCCTGCGCCTGGCGTTCGAGCAAACGGCAGTCATCGCCAATTTCAGGATCGTTGGCGAATTCGGCGGCGAGTTCGTGCGCGGTGGTCTGGATGGTGGCAAGCGGCGTGGCGAGTTCGTGGGCGGCCAGCGCCGCCTGGGTGCCGAGGGCAAGAATGCGTTCGTCGCGCAGCTGCTTTTCACGCAGGGCGGCGAGCGTGTGATCACGTGCCCGCAGGGCCGCGTGCATGCGGGTGACGAAGAAGGCGATGAGTGCCGCGCTGATGAGGAAATTGAACCACATGCCGCCGAGATGCATGCCGTAGGCGGCGATGGGGTCGGCAATGGCCAGGGGCTGGTAGACGAACAGCAGCAGCGCGTAATAACCGCCAGCCACGGCGGCGAGCAGCCACACCCAGCGCGGCCGCAGGCTGACGGCCGCAATCACCACCGGCACCAGCATCAGCGAGACGAAGGGGTTGGTCGCCCCACCACTGAAAAACACCAGCACAGCGAAGGCGGTGAGGTCGGTGAGCAAATGCGCCAGGAACTCCAGCTGGGTGGCTGGGGCCGGCTGTTTCAGTCGCCACGCCGTGCTGAGCGAGAACACCAGCATCAAGACCAGCACCGACGCCATCGGCCCCAGCGGCATGACGATGCCGAGACCCCAGTGCAGCCAGGCAATGCCGGCAGCCCATCCGGCAATCAGCGCAAGGCGGACCACCACCAGCCGCCCCAGCAGGGCGCGGGCAGGCAGCGTGGACAGCAGCGTGGCATCGGATGGCGGCATGGGCGGATTGTAATGCGCCGCTTCGCCCCTGCCGCGGCTGCGGCAATTTGTCTCATTGTGAGCCCGGCGTGCGGCGACTAGAGTGGCAAGGCGTTAAATCGCCTTGCTCTCCTCAATATCCCGCGCGTTGCGGGATTTTTTTTGGAGAGGGACGAACGGGCGCATGACGCCCTGTTCGTGTGAGAATGTTCCAGACACCCTATTCAGGAGTTTCCATGAAAATCCCCTTGCTCATTGCTGCCCTGCTCGCGAGTGCGTCGGTTCAAGCCGCCGAGGTACGGGTGACCGATGTCTGGGCGCGGGCCACCGTTCCGGGACAGAAGGTCAGCGGTGCCTACATGAAAATCCAGTCCGACACCAATGCGAAACTGGTCGGTGCGTCCAGCACCGCCATCTCGCGTGTCGAGGTCCACGAAATGAAGATGGACGGCGATGTGATGCGCATGCGCGAGGTCCAGGCCATCGACCTGCCCGGGGGCAAGCCTGTGAGCCTGGAGCCGGGCGGCTATCACATCATGCTGATGAACCTGAAGCAGCCGATCAAGGCGGGCGAGAGCATCCCGCTCACCCTCACCATCGAGTCGGGTGGCAAGCGGCAGACGGTGGATGTGAAGGCCAGTGCGCGCGCGCCTGGCACGGGTGCCATGCCGCACGCCCATCACCACTGATCGGGGTCAGCTGCCGAGCAGGGCACCGCGCCGGCGCAGGTCTTCCAGAACGTCACGGCCGGCCTGGACGATCAATTCCGGATCGGGGTGACGGCTTTCGACAGCCAGGGTATCGAGTGCGGCTCGACCGGTGCGGGAGCCGTCTTCCAGCAGGGCCAGCAGGCGGGCGGTAAAGGCGTTGATTTCGTCGAACCTCACTGTGTCGTCGGCGTCGCGGTAAACCAGCAGGAAGGTTTCGGCAGGCGCAAGCTTGCGACGCGGGGCGATGCGATGCACAGGCCAGTCGTAGCGCAGGTTGGCCAGCACCGGATTGAGCAGCGGACATCCGTTCATCAGGTCGCCCGCCGGGTCGAAGGCACGACCCGGCATCCGGTTCGAAACCGAGAGCACCAGTTCGATCCATTCGTAATGCGCCAGCGCCACCAGCCAGGCGGGATAGTCGTCGGGCGGGGTCCATTCGGCCTGCAGGAATTGCAGGAACTCATCCGGGATCTGGCGGAAATAGGGTGTGTGGCAGCGGTGCGTGGCGAAGAATACGCGCACCATGCGGGTCCATTTGCGCGACCCCAGCGTCCGCCGCAATACCGGAAAGCACGCCAGTAAAAACCCTTCGACGTTGTTGTAGAGCAGGTCCTGGTAGATCTTGATGCGGCGCGCCTCCACACCCGGGGGGCGCGGGTGGACCTGCGGGTCCCGGATGTGGGCGGTAAAGGCCAGCTGGTAGCGCTGGAAATCAGGACGCGCGGCGGATCGGCTCATCGACTTGTCGGTGCTGGCGCTGGATGCGGGCAATGCGTTCGACCTCGCACACCAGTTCATCGAGCGGGGGGATGTTGAAATCGCGCTCAAGCAGGGTCGGCGCGACGCCATGCATGCGGTACGCCGCATCGAGCAGCGACCAGACGGGTTCGATCACGTCGGCCCCGTGGGTGTCGACGATGAGATCGGGCGCTTCGTCGTAATGGCCGGCCATGTGCATGTAGACGATGCGTTCAGTCGGCATCGCCTGCAGGAAGGCGACAGGGTCGTAGCGATGGTTGACGCTGTTGACGAAGACGTTGTTCACGTCGAGATGCAGATCGCAGTCGGCTTCGTCGAGTATGGCGCGGATGAAACTGGCCTCGTCCATCTCCGCGATGGGGGACGGCGTGTAGTACGAGGCATTTTCGATCGCGATGCGGCGTTCGAGGATGTCCTGCGCACGGCGGATGCGTGCGGCAACGTATTTCACCGCGTCTTCAGTAAAGGGAATGGGCAGCAGGTCATAGAGATGGCCGTCGTCCGAACAATAGGAAAGATGCTCGGTGTAGAGCGCGATGCCGTGCGTGTCCATGAACTGACGAATCTTGGTCAGCAGCAGTTCGTCGAGCGGCGTGGGGCCGCCGAGCGAGAGCGACAGACCGTGGCAGACGAAAGGATGGCGCTCGGTGAACCGGCGCAGGTCGCGCGCATACAGGCCACCCAGCTCGATCCAGTTTTCTGGGGCAAGCTCGAAAAAATCGATGGCGTCGGGTACCCGGGTGTTCAGCGCAGGCAGCAGTTCGCGCCGAAACCCGAGCCCCGCACCCGAGGGGGAGCGGGGAGTCATGGCGTCAGCTTATTTCTTGGTGCCGCCGCACTTGCCTTCACCACATTTACCTTCCTTGGCTTTGGCCTTGTCGCCGCCGCATTTGCCTTCACCGCATTTACCTTCCTTGGCCTTGGTGCCGCCACACTTGCCTTCGCCACATTTACCTTCCTTGGCTTTGGCCTTGTCGCCGCCGCATTTGCCTTCACCGCATTTACCTTCCTTGGCCTTGTGGTGGTCAGCTACCTGGTAGCCAGACGACAGGCCCGAAAGTGCGAAGGGGTTTTCGGCTGCGGTCGCGATGGGGGCAGCCGACATGCCGGCGACAAAAGCCGTACCAACGGCAGCGGCGATCAGGGATTTCTTGGACATGGTCTTCTCTCCTAAGTGGATGGTTAACAACTACATTGAACCGGTTACCCGGCTTCCTGCAAAAGGCTCAGTGGTCGAGCTTGTTCTGCAATTCTGTTTCGATGCGCTGGCGCGCATCCTCGGACAACCCGGGCACCGTGTCGTCCGCTGCATCGGTGCGCATGGCCCGGCGCATGTGGTCCAGCTGTTGGGCGAAGCGTGTGCAATTGGTGCAGATGGCCAGATGCATGCGCAAGGCCAGTCGTTCGCCAAAGGAGAGGCGGCTGTCCATGGCGCGCGAAGCAAGCTCGGTCGTTTCCTTGCATGTCGTCATCCATTTCATGCCCCCGCTCCTGAAAATCCGTTCAGTTCCAGGCACTGCCGCATGAACAATCGTGCGCGATGCAGCAGGACCCAGCAGTTGGTCGGGGTGATGCCCAGTTCCTTACAAATTTCCTCCGTTTCCATGCCGCCCGCTTCACGCAGGCTGAAAACCTGCGCCATGACCGGTTTGAGCCGATCGGCACATTCGTCCAGCACGCGCCTCAACTGGCTCAGCTCCGCCTCGGTTTGCGGATTGCCCCAGGGGCGCAAGGGTTCGGCCCAATGGCCGTCCTGCCGGAATAGCGCATCGACGGCTTCTTCGCCTTCCTCGTCCCGTGGCAATTCCACCTCGCGCACGCGCCGCCGGATGATGTCGACGATCTTGTGCTTGAGTATGCCCACCAGCCAGGTTCGGGGGCTGGCCTCTCCGGCGTAGCGCTCCCGGGCAGCCAGGGCCGCCAGTAGGGTGTCCTGCACCGCATCCTCGGCCAGCTCGTCCGAGTGCAACTGGCGGCGGGCCACACGGAACAGGTAGTCACCGTGTTCGGCCAGCCAGGTGTGGGCGTCGAGCGTGTCCATGTTTTCCTGTCTTTAATACGCGGGTGGGCGCACTTTAGATGCATGTCATGCGAACAGCAATTGCCTCTTGAAAGCGGCATGTGATGCCCCAGATTGGAAACATCGCCACTTTTTCCAAGGAGATTTCCATGGTCCACACCACACGCAACGAACTGTTCCAGGTCGCCGATCCCATCGATACGCTGTTCCGGGGTTTCTTCCAGCCGGTGCAGGTGAACCGGGACGCCCCCCAGGTGCGCATGGATGTGAAGGAAGACGAGAAGGGGTACACCGTCCACGCCGAGATGCCTGGTGTGCCCAAGGACGATATCCACGTCACCATCGACGGTAGCACGGTCACGATCAGTGCCGAAGTGAAGAAGCAGACCGAACAGAAGGAGGGCGAACGGCTCCTGCGGCGCGAGCGCCAGTTTGGCCGGGTGAGCCGCAGTTTCGTGCTGGAGCATGAAGTGGACGAAGCGTCCGCGTCGGCAAAATACCAGGATGGCGTGCTGGAACTGACCTTGCCCAGGAAAGCGGCTGTAGCCGCCAGGCGTCTGAGCATCCAGTAAAGCCGGCCCAACCGGGCAAGGCGGCCGCGCGCCGCCTTTTTCTTGGCGTAAAATCCGCGCAGTCCCCGTTCCGGAGCCGCCATGACCACGCCCCATACCGCTGCCGACAAGGCCAACATCCTGTCGGAAGCGCTGCCCTATATCCAGCGTTTCTACGACAAGACCATCGTCGTCAAATACGGCGGCAACGCCATGACCGAACGCCACCTGATGGAGGCGTTCGCCAAGGACGTGGTGCTGCTGAAGCTGGTGGGCATGAATCCGGTGGTGGTGCACGGCGGCGGCCCGCAGATCGCCGACCTCCTGAAGAAGATCGGCAAGCAGTCCGACTTTATCCAGGGCATGCGCGTGACCGACGAGGAAACCCTCGACGTGGTCGAAATGGTGCTGGGCGGGTTGGTCAACCAGGACATCGTCACCCTCATCAACAAGTTCGGCGGCAAGGCGGTGGGTCTCACCGGCAAGGATGGCAACTTCATCCACGCGAAGAAGATGCTTGTGCCGTCCAAGGACAAGTCCGACGAGATGCTCGACATCGGCCAGGTCGGTGAAATCACCGGCATCGATCCGCAGATCATCCAGCATCTGGATGCCGGCGATTTCATTCCGGTGATCGCGCCGCTGGGTGCCGACGCCGAAGGCAACGCCTACAACATCAACGCCGACGTGGCGGCGGGCAAGATCGCCGGCGTGCTCAAGGCAGAAAAGGCGGTGTTTCTCACCAACACCCCGGGTGTGCTCGACAAGCAAGGGCAATTGCTGACCGGCCTGACGCCGCGTGAAGTCGAAGACTTCATCGCCGACGGCACCATCTCCGGCGGCATGATTCCCAAGGTGGGTTACGCGGTGGATGCCGTGAACAGCGGCGTGAAGACCGCGCACATCATCGACGGCCGCGTCGAACACGCGCTGCTGCTGGAAGTGCTGACGCCGGAAGGCGTGGGCACGCTCATCAAGCGCGCCTGATCTTCGGTCTTTTCCTTCCCCATTCCTTAACGGTTCTTCTCATGCGTTACTGGCTGATGAAATCCGAACCCGGCGACGTCAGCATCGACGACCTTGCCGGCTTTCCCGACCAAAGCGTGGCCTGGTATGGCATCCGCAACTACCAGGCGCGCAATTTCATGCGCGACCAGATGAAGGTGGGCGACAAGGTGCTGTTCTATCATTCTTCGTGCGCCGAGCCGGGTGTGGCGGGGCTGGCCCGGGTGTCGAAACTGGCCTATCCCGACGAAACCCAGTTCGACCCCGCCAACAAGTATTTCGACCCCAAGGCCACACGCGAGAACCCGCGCTGGCTCAACGTGGATGTGCAACTGGTGAAAAAGACCCGGCTGATGCCGCTGTCGGAAATGCGCGGCTATCCCGAGCTGGCCAACATGCGCCTGATGCAGCGTGGCAATCGCCTGTCGATCACGCCGGTTGACCCGGCCGAGTACGACTTCATCGTCAAACATTTGTGATCCCCGATCTGGCCCCCACCCTGCTGGCGGGCTATTTCGCGCTCGGGTTGGCAACTGGATTCGTCGCCGGCCTGCTCGGCGTGGGAGGCGGGTTGATCATCGTCCCGGTGCTGATCATGCAGCTTCATGCAGCCGGACTTGCGCCGGGCGTTGAAGCCCAGATTGCACTCGGCACCTCGCTTGCCGTGATCGTCTTCACGTCGCTGTCCAGCGTGCTTGCGCATCACCGGCATGGCGCGGTCGAATGGCCACTGGTGCGGCGCATCGCTGGCGGCGCGCTGGTCGGCACCCTGGTGGGGGCCTTGCTGGCGGCCCGGGTGCCGGGGCAGGTGCTGAAATTGTTCTTTGTCGTGTTCCTCATCTATGCGGCAATCCAGATGTGGCTGGACTTCAAGCCGGCTGCACACCGGACCCTGCCGGGCAGTGTGCGCAGCACGGCTGCCGGTGGCCTGATCGGCGCGGTATCAAGCTGGGTGGGCATCGGTGGCGGCACGCTCTCGGTGCCGTTCATGCTCTGGCACAACGTGCCGCTGCATCGAGCCATTGCTACCTCGGCCGCGATCGGGTTTCCCATCGCTTTGGCGGGCGCAGTCGGTTATGTCATCGGCGGCTGGTCCTCCCCCGACCTGCCCCCCGGCAGCCTGGGATTTGTCTATCTGCCGGCGCTGGTCGGCATTGTGCTCGGCAGCGTGCTCACTGCGCCCCTCGGCGCACGAACCACCCACCGCTTGCCCGTGCGCAGACTGAAGCGTGTTTTCGCATTGTTGCTGGCCGTGCTGGCCGTGCGCATGATATGGACTTTCTGACCACTCGCTGACGCCACAAGATACGGGGCATCGGCAGCGCCCTTGCAGCAAGATATGGGCTGCATGAAATTTCATCGTTATATGCTTGAGTCACTGCTCCACTCGCGTTAGCCTGTAGCCATGCCGGGTTGCACCGGATTCAGTCAGGCCTACTGTGGAGAAAAACATGGCGCATTTGCATGCTGTTCGCACGACCTTGCAACCCCAGGGCAATGCGTTCACCCAACTGACCACTTATTTCGATCCACACAGCCAGACGTCATGGGGCTATATGCATTCCGAGCCCCGGCCTTGCTTCACTCCCACCCTGTTGCACGAACTGTTGACCTGGTGTCACAGCGTAGCCAACCAGATTGATGATCCTCATCAGCCTGACATCCGCTACATGGTCACGGCCTCTTCCACCCCTGGCGTATTCAACTACGGCGGGGATCTCAACCGTTTTGCTGAATTGATCGCTGCGGGAGACAGGGAGCGTCTTGCACATTACGCAAAAGCCTGCATCGAACCGCTGTACCTGAATGCCGTTCACCTCAACCGGCCCGGCTTGAAATCCATCTCGCTAGTTCAAGGTGATGCCCTGGGGGGCGGTTTTGAATGCGCACTCTCGGGCAATGTGCTGATCGCAGAGCGGGGAACCAAGCTGGGCTTCCCCGAAATCCTGTTCAACCTGTTTCCGGGCATGGGTGCGCTGAGCCTGCTGGGCCGGCGCGTGGGTTACCAGAAAGCCGAACAAATCATCCTGAGTGGCAAGCTTTACCTTGCCGAAGAACTCCATGCGCTGGGTGTGGTGGATGTTTTGGCAGAACCGGGCGAGGGAGAGCAGGCGGTGCATGATTTCATTCGCAAGGAGGCGCGTTCACGCAACGGTGCGCTGGCTTTGCGCGCTGCCCGGGAAGATATCCAGCCGATCGCCTATGCCGAATTGATGCGGATAGCGGACATCTGGGTCGATGCCGCATTGCGGCTTGAGCAAAAGGATCTCAGGATGATGGAACGTCTGGTCAGCCGGCAAACCGGTCGCACAGAATCCGGGCTGTCCGACGACTCACACGCGCTCAGCGCGTAGCCTGCCGGACTGGTAGGCCGCAAGCGCAGCCTGCGCTTCGCCAAGCGCTGCGGTCACGGCTTCGAGGTGGCCGCGTGCCAGTGGCTCGGCGAGTTCATAAGGCTTGATCCGTTCGGCCTCGGCACAGTACTCCGCCAGGCGCTGCGCGCCCACGTCACTCGCGCCGCCCTTCAACATGTGCAGCTGGTCATACCACTGGCTGAAATCCTGCTGCTGTAATGCGCGACCCGCGTCACGCAGGGATCGCGCACTGTCGGCGGCAAAGCTGGCAAGCAGATCGTCGACAAAAGCCGGCCCGACCAGCTGGGCCAGTTCATCCAGCACGCTTTCATCGAGCACGCGCGCTTCGCTCGAGCGGGGCGCGCCGGCCGTTTCGGGCGTCGCCTGCGGCACGGCCTTGACCAGCTGGCCGATGACCTCGATCAATTCGCGGCTGTTGATGGGCTTGGTCAGGAAGGTGTCAGCCCCCGCGTCTTTGCACTGCGCATGGGCTTCAGCGCGCGCATCGGCGGTCAGCATGATGATGGGCAGATGTCCCTTTTCGAGGAAACGCCAGCGTTGCACGACTTCAGGGCCGGACAGCTGCGGCATGTGCATGTCGATGATCGCGAGATCGTAGGCCAGGTCGTCGGAATCGAGCATGGCCAGGGCTTCTTCGCCGTCGTGCGCAAGGAAGGTCTGGTGCCCGGCGTGTTCGAGCAGGCCGCGAATCACACGCTGATTCACCGGGTTGTCTTCCGCTACCAAGATGCGCAGCTTGCCGGTATTCGGTGCCTGTGTCTGGAAGCGGCTGCCCAGCGAGACGACGTTGTCCGGCATCTCGCGGCTGGTTGCGGCGTGGATGGCATTGAAAAGCAGCGTGGGGTTCACCGGGGTGCGCAGCACCGAGGCAAAGCCATCGCGGACACGCTCGCTGTCCCGGGCGGCAGGTGTGCTGGCGTCGGGTTCGATCAGGATGACAGGGAGCGATGCGAGTTCGGGATCGTCCCGGAGCAGGCGCAGGAAAGCCGCCGGATCCCCCGGCAGGCTGGTGCGCTCGACCACCACCGCGGCCATGGGTGTACCACCGACAGTAACCGCCGCCAGTTCGGCTGCAAGCCGGGTGGTGTTCTCGACCGGGACTGGTTCCGCACGCCACGCGCGCACCAGGGACTGCACCCTCGGCGACAGTTCCTGGCCGGCCAGAATGGCCACCCGCATGGGCGATTCGAAATGCTCCGGTTCTGCGGCATCCGGCGCATCCTGTACCGCAAAGGGCAATTCGAACCAGAAGGTCGAACCCTCGCCCGCCCGACTGTGCAGGCCGATCTGTCCGCCCAGGGTTTCGATCAGCTGCTTGGCGATGGTGGTGCCCAGCCCGCTGCCGCCGAACCGGCGGGTCACCGAAGGGTCAGCCTGGGTGAAGCTGTCGAAGATGCGCGACTGTGCCTCTTCCGGGATGCCGATGCCGGTATCCACCACTTCAAAACGCAGGCGCTGCGGCTGGCCCTGGCCAACCGGGCGCACATAGACATCCACACGGCCATGTTCGGTGAACTTGATGGCATTGCCCACCAGGTTGATGAGCACCTGGCGCAGATGACGGCCGTCGCCATTCAGGTGGAACGGGGTTTGCGGCGCAATGTGTGCAGCGATGACCAGGCCCTTGCGCTGTGCCTGGGTTTCCATCATGGCGATGGTGCCGTTGACCAGACGGTGCAGGTCGAAGTCTTCCTGGGTGGTGGTGAGCTTGCCGGTTTCGATGCGGGCGATGTCGAGCACGTTGTCGATCAGTTCCAGCAGGGTATGGGCAGAGGCGCGGATGACCTGCGCGAATTCCTTCTGCTCCTTGTCGAGCCGCGTTTCGGCAAGCAGCTCGGACACCCCGATCACGCCATTGAGCGGGGTGCGCAGTTCGTGGCTCATGTTGGCGAGGAACGAGGACTTGGCCTGGTTGGCTTCGTTGGCACGTCTGACCGCAGCATGAAGTTGGCGCGTCAGGGAAGCCGCGTACAGCGGCACGATCACCATCGTGAATAGGATGCCGACGCCGAGCGCCTGGTGCAAGTGCCAGAACGGATTGAACAACAGGACGGTACCGAAACCTAGCGCACCCAGAACCGTGGAGAAATACAGGTAGGGAACCCCGTAGCGAAATCCGTTGCCAAGGGTGACCCACAAGTAAATACCCACCAAGGGCGCGGAGGTTTCCCCACCGATCATCAACAGGAAGGAAGCCGTGCTGAAATCGACAATGGCACCAATGATTCTGCGGGGCCGGGAGATGCCATTGCTGATCAGCGTACCCGCGAGTATGAGAGCCGATGTCGAAATGAAAAACAGCGCGACAAAGTGGATGCTCGAATAGATGTATTCCGGGTGGGCAATCAGGCTGGAACTGAAATAGGCATAGGCAATCACCCCGATCACGAAACGAATCATCGCCTGCTGGAACTCGGTATCGGGGCGAGCCTGGATACGCTTTCTCAGCCGCTGCACCCAGGTGAGGGACCTGATATCTGCCATGGCTATCGACTCACGTTTCCTGGTCACCCAGGTCCCGCATGATCTCGGCCACCGCGTCGATGCGGCGCTCGAAGGCCCGTGAACAGTCCGGGTCGAAATGTCGGCCGCTTTGTGTCTGGACATAGCCCAGGGCTTCCTGGAACGACCAGGCCCCTTTGTAGGGGCGCTTCGACGTGAGTGCATCGAACACGTCCGCGACCGCAACGATGCGCGCAGCCAGCGGGATGTTTTCACCGGCCAGCCCTTGCGGGTAGCCGCTGCCGTCGAATTTTTCGTGATGTCCCAGGGCGATGATCGCGCCCATCTGCAGATAGCGCGACGGGCTGTCGGAGAGGATTTCGTGGCCGATCACCGGATGACGCCGCATGATCGCGGTTTCCTCGCCGGTGTGGCGGCCGGGCTTGAGCAGGATCTGGTCGGGGATGCCGATCTTGCCGATGTCGTGCATGGGGGCGGCGGCTTCGATCTCGTCGCACTCCATGGCGGTGAGTTTCAGTTCCTCGGCAACGAGGCGGGCGTATTTGGCCATGCGCAGGATGTGGTTGCCGGTTTCCTGATCGCGGTATTCCCCTGCCTTGGCCAGTTTCATCAGGGTTTCGCGTTCACGTGTGCGTACTTCGCGCGTGGCCTGCATCACCTGTTCTTCCAGCCATTGCGCACGGTCGCTGATGGTTTTCTGGCTGCGGCGCAGGGCCAGCAGGTTCAGGCAGCGTGCACGGCATTCCTGGGGATCAATCGGCCGGGTGAGGAAATCGGTCGCGCCGTTTTCCAGTGCCTGATAGCGGATCTGACGGTCTTCGACGACGGTGACGATGATGATGGGCACATCGGCCAGGCGGCGTTCGGCACGCACGCGACGGGTGAATTCGATGCCGTCCATGCCCGGCATCCGGTAATCGGTGATGATGAGATCGGGAATGTCGATTTCCATCCGGGCCAGCGCGTCGACCGGGTCGGCATGGCTTTCGACGATGACGCCGGGTTCCAGCGTGCGCGCCAGGCCTTCGAGCAGGCTGCGCGCCGTGCCCCGGTCATCCACGATGACCACGCGTGCGCCGCCGCGCTGACGCATGTCACGCGTCGGCGTATTCGGCAGGGATGGAACAACCCGCAGTGGCTTCACAGTCACTTTTGACCACCTGAAAACAATTGATAAAACCCCCAATTCATTCAATTATCGGGAAAGGCTGCTTTCAACTTTAACGCGCGAGAGGTGAAACATGAAGAAAAACAGCTTGTTGGCCTGGGTCCTGGGAGGGTCTTTGCTCTGTGCATGGCCCCTGACGGGACTCGCGACCGGCCCGGACTACGCCCGTGAAGCCAAATGGGCGGACGAGGTGGTGCCGGGGCTGGTGGTAGGGGATCCGGTCTATCTGCAGACGCCGCGTGGCCACCATAAATTCCTGACACTGTTCACCCCGGCGGCCGGCAGCAAGCAGGCGGTGATCGTCGTGCACGGCATGGGCATCCACCCCGATTGGGGCATGGTCGGCACCTTGCGCACCGAATTGTCCGACCGGGGCTATACCACCCTGTCGATCCAGATGCCCATCCTGGCGGCTGAGGCCAAGAGCGAGGACTACCCCCCTACCTTTCCGGAAGCAGCCGAACGCCTCGGTGAGGCCGTCGCCTTTCTCAAGGCCAAGGGCTATGGCGAACTTGCCGTGGTGTCGCACAGCATGGGCTCACGCATGAGCCTGGAGTATTTCAAGGGCAAGCCCGACCCCGTGGTGAAATCATGGGCGAGCCTGGGGCCGTCGTTCAAGGGCTATGAGAACGTGAAGCTGCCCATCCTCGATCTCTATGGCGACAACGACCTGCCCGCAGTGCTGGGCAATGCCGGAACGCGCAAGGGCAGTCTCGCCAACCCGGCATCGAAGCAGGTGGTCGTCGCGAAAACCGACCACTTCTTCACTGGGCACGAAGGCGCAATGGTTGGTGCCGTGGCGGATTTCCTGAAAGACAGCCTTAAATAACGGCTGCGTCAGCCCAGTAGCCGGGTCATCGCCTCGTTGTATTTTTCGGCCGTCTTCGCGACGATGTCGGGCGGCAACTGGGGACCGGGTGCCTGCTTGTTCCAGCCGCTGGCTTCCAGCCAGTCGCGCACGAACTGCTTGTCGAAGCTGGGCGGATTGCTGCCCGACCGGTACTGGTCGGCAGGCCAGAAGCGTGACGAATCCGGCGTCAGCGCTTCGTCGATCCACACCAGCTGGCCCGCCTCATCCAGGCCGAATTCGAACTTCGTGTCAGCGATGATGATGCCGCGTGTGAGTGCATACTCTGCGGCAGCCTTATACAAAGCAATGCTGGTGTCGCGAACCTGGGCGGCGAGCGCAGTGCCGATCAACGATGCCATCCGGGCAAAATCAATATTCTCGTCGTGCGCGCCGACCGCAGCCTTGGTCGACGGCGTGAAGATGGGTTCGGGCAGGCGGTCGGCCTGCTGCAGGCCGGCAGGCAAGGGGATGCCGCACACTGACTGACTGACCTGGTATTCCTTCCAGCCCGACCCGACCAGATAGCCCCGCACGATGGCTTCCACCGGCAGCGCCTTGAGTTTCTTCACCACGATGGCACGGCCGGCTACCTGATCGCGTTCGCTTTCGGACACCACGGATTCGGGATCGATGGCGAGCGCCTGGCTGGGGACGATGGCTTTCAGCCGGTCGAACCAGAAGGCGGAGACCCGGGTGAGGACTTCGCCCTTGCCGGGGATCGGCGTCGGCATGACCACGTCAAAGGCCGACAGCCGGTCGGTGGTCACGATCAGGAGTTTGTCGTCGCCCACGGCATAGATGTCGCGCACCTTGCCCGTGTGGATGAGGGGCAGGGACGTGATGTGCGATTCGAGCAGGGGCTGGCCGGGGCGGGAAGCGGACATGATGGGAGCAGGGGAAACGGGCGACGCGGGATTATAGCTGCCGCGATAGAAGGGGCTGGCGACATAGGCACCGCGCAGCTCGCGCAGCGCCACCAGCAGGATGGCCGCAAGCGGCACCGCCAGCAGCACGCCGACGAACCCGAACAGCTGGCCGAAGGCCGCCAGTGCAAAGATGACGGCTACCGGGTGCAGGCCGACCCGCTCGCCCACCAGGCGGGGGGTGATGACATAACTTTCGAGCACCTGCCCCGCCAGATAGATGCCGGCGACCCAGGCCACGCCGGTCCAGTCTGCAAACTGGAGCAGGGCAACCAGCAGGGCGAGGATCATGCCCAGCCCGAAGCCGAGGAAAGGTACAAAGGACAGCACGCCGGTGAGGATGCCGATGGGCAGCGCGTAATCGAGGCCGGCGAACCAGAGCGCCACGGCGTAATAGGCCGAAAGCGCAAGCATCACCGACATCTGTCCGCGCAGGAATTCGCCGACCACCGCGTCCATCGAACGGGCAATGCGGGTGACGACGTCAAGCCAGGGACGAGGCGTCAGTTCGGCCACGCGGGCCACCATCGTGTCCCAGTCACGCAGCAGATAGAACATCACCACCGGAATCAGCAGCAGGTTGGCGAGGATGCCGACAACGGCCAGCGCGCCGGTTTGCAGGGTGGGCAGCCAGTCGGCCCCGTTCTGGGCGGCTTTTTCGGTGAGCCAGGTTTTCAGGGTGCCGAGGTCGGCGTCGATGCGGATGCCGAAGGTTTGCGCCAGCCAGGGCAGTAGACGCGTCTGCACCAGTTCAAGCGCAGCGGGAATGCGCTGGCTCAATTCGGCGAACTGGCCCTGGAACAGCGGCATGGCCACCAGCATCAGTGCGAACACGGCCAGCCCGGCCAGCACGATCACGGCGACCGTGCCGGTGGTGCGTGAAAGCCCGCGCGCCTGGAGCCGGTCGACCAGCGGGTCGAAGATGTAGGCAAGCAGCGCGCCGGCCAGGAAGGGCGTGAGCACCGGGGCCAGAAGGTACACGAGGCCGCCAGCGACCAGCAGCACGGCCAGGGCAAACAAGGGGAAAACGAAAGGGCGGGCGGCAGACATAAACGCTAAAATAGCGCACTTTCTGATTCTGGAGCCGGGTGTGTCTTCCATTTCCTACAAAGATGCCGGGGTCGATATCGACGCGGGCGACGCGCTGGTCGAGCGCATCAAGCCGCTGGCCAAACGCACCATGCGGCCCGAAGTGCTGGCGGGCATCGGCGGCTTTGGCGCGCTGATCGAAATATCGAAGAAATACCAGGAACCCGTGCTGGTGTCGGGCACCGACGGCGTCGGCACCAAACTCAAGCTCGCTTTCGAGCTCAACCGCCACGACACCGTCGGCATCGACCTGGTGGCGATGAGCGTCAACGACATTCTGGTGCAGGGTGCGGAACCGCTGTTCTTTCTGGATTACTTTGCCACCGGCAAGCTCACGCTCGACACGGCCGAAGCCGTCATCGCCGGCATCGCCACCGGCTGCGAGCAGGCGGGCTGTGCGCTCATCGGCGGAGAAACTGCCGAGATGCCCGGCATGTATCCGGAGGGGGAATACGATCTGGCCGGCTTCGCGGTCGGCGTGGTGGAAAAGCGCAAGGTCATCGGCGGCCAGACCATCGCGGCGGGCGATGTGGTGCTGGGGCTGGCGTCGTCCGGAGCGCATTCCAACGGCTATTCGCTCATCCGCAAGCTGATCGACATCTCGCACATCGGCCTCAAATCGGATTTCCACGGCCAGCCCTTTGCGGACGCCGTGATGGCCCCCACGCGCATCTACGTGAAACCGCTGCTCGCGCTGATGGAAAAGCTGAATGTCAAAGGCATGGCGCACATCACCGGCGGCGGCATTACCGGCAACCTGCCGCGCTGCCTGCCCGAATCCGTCGCTGCGCGCGTTGAGCTCGCGTCGTGGACGCGTCCACCGCTGTTCGACTGGTTGCAACAGGCCGGCAACGTCGAACCCGGTGAAATGCTGCGCACCTTCAACTGCGGCATCGGCATGTGCGTGGTCGTTTCGGCCGGCGACGCCGAGGCAGCAATGGCGCATCTGAAAGCGAGCGGCGAAACCGTGTGGCAGATCGGCGAGATCGTCGCGCGGCCCGAGGGCGCCGAACAGGTTCTCTATTCGTGACCTGTCGCGTCGTCGTCCTGCTGTCGGGACGCGGCAGCAATTTCCGCGCGATTGCCGAGGCCTGCCTGCCGGTCGAAATCGTGGCGGTCATCAGCAACCGGCCGCAGGCGGCCGGCCTCGCCTGGGCGCGCGAACGCGGTCTGCCTGCGGTCGCGCTCGACCACACCGAATTTGCCGAGCGTGAGATGTTCGACACGAAGCTGGCAGACGAAATCGAACGCCACCAGCCTGATCTCGTTGTGCTGGCCGGTTACATGCGCATCCTGTCGCCGGCGTTCATCGCCCGTTTCGAAGATCGGCTGCTCAATATCCATCCCTCGCTGCTGCCCGCGTTTCCCGGCCTCAAAACCCACGAACGCGCGCTCGCCGAAGGTGTGAAAATCCACGGTTGCACGGTGCATTTCGTCACCGCCCAGCTCGATCATGGGCCCATCGTGATCCAGGCGGCAGTGCCGGTGCGCGCCGACGATACGCCCGACACGCTTTCCGCGCGGGTGCTGGCCGAGGAACACCGCATCTACCCGCAGGCTGTCCGCTGGTTTGCCGAGGGGCGGCTGGTAAACAAGTGTGGCCAGGTAAACTTGAAGGACGATTTCGCGTCACAGTCCGTGTTCCCCACGGAAAGCTGACCATGCTGAAATCCCTCCTGCTGTTCGCCAGCCTGCTTGCCACGGCGGCCCATGCGGCTCCCCAGCGCATGGAACTGGCCTATGATCTCTACCGCAACGGCCAGAAACTCGGTCAGGTGACGGATACCTATGTGCAGAAAGGCGGGCAATACACGCTGACGAGCGAAATGCGCGCGACCGGCCCGCTGAAAATGCTGTGGCCGGGCAGCATCCGCCTGGAAAGCACCGGCAGCGTCACCCAGCAGGGCCTGCGACCCGAGCTTTTCCAGCACGCGCGCAGCGACGCCCCGGAAAAGCTCGCCACGGCCCGTCTCGACTGGACTGCACGCAACATCGCCTATCGTTACAAGGGGGAAGCCTGGACCGCGCCCGATCTCAAATCGGGCGCACAGGACCAGCTCTCCCAGCTCTATCAGTTCATGTTCGCGCCGAAGCTGCCCAAGGATTACGCCCTGCAGGTGGTGAGCGGCCGCGACCTCAAGGATTACCGCTATGCCCGGCGTGATGGCGGCGCACTCACCACCCCGCTGGGGACGTTCGCCACCCAGCAATACCAGCGCATCGTCAGCGATCCGGACGACAAGGCCGTCACAGTCTGGGTTGCGCCTGCGCGCGGCAACCTGCCGGTGCGTATCCGCGTGGTCGAGGATGGCGTCACGCTGGAACAGCGCCTTGCCCGCGCAACTATCCGGGGTTGAGTGATGCGGCGCGGATCAGGCGTCGCCTTGACCGCGCTGTTGCTGTCGCTGCTGTTTCATGCCGCGCTGCTCGCCGGCATCTGGGGGTGGGGGCCCATCAGCCTCGACCCGGTTGACGCGCCTGTTGTCGAAGCCCGACTGCTTGTCGATCCGCCGCCTGCCCCCGTGGCTCCGGCCTTGCCGCAGAAAGCGCTGACCCCCGCGTCCGCCATACCGCCTGCGTTGCCGCCACCGCGCGCAACGCAGGCGGTGGTTGATGTGCCCGAAGCGAATCCTGACCCGGCTCCTGTTCTGGCGCATGCACCGATCGAGCAGGCGCTCCAGCCCGAGGAGCCCTCGGCGGCATACAGTGTGCCCCTTCCGCCCGACCCCCCGCCAGCCGCCACAGACCAAATGCCGCCACCCAGGCTGAATCCGCTGCCTGCCCGGATCGATATGCGATTTGGCGTGCATTACGGTGTGGTGTCGGGCGAACAAACGCTGGTCTGGGTCAACGATGGCGAACGCTACACGCTCACCAGCGTGGCTTCTGCCACCGGCCTCGCCGGCCTGTTCTACCGGGGACGTTTTGTCCAGACCAGTACCGGACGCATCACCCCGGGGGGACTGCAACCCGAAGTGTTCTGGGATCAGCGTGGCGACAAGCGCACGAGCGCGAACCTGGATGCGGCCAGTGGACGGGTCAGCCTCACCACAGCGTCAGGCGACACCCGGCATTTCCGCTACCGGCCCGGCATGCAGGATGCCCTGAGCCTGTTTCTGCAACTGGCGCTGACTGCACCGCCAGCGGGTGAGGCCCTGCGTTTTGTGGTGTTCAACGGCAAGAAGGTGCGGGATTACCAGTTTGAACTGCTGGGCGAAACGGTGCTGGAGACCGATCTTGGACCGCTGCGTACCCTGCATCTCGCGCGGGTGGCTGATCCTGACGGTCACTTTGAGGCCTGGCTGGCGATTGATCGTGCCTACCTGCCCGTCAAGGTGCGCCGCAGCGATGACAAGGGCAACAGCATGGAACTGCGGGTGCGCAGCATGTCACCCTGACCCGCCGCAGGGACGGGTGCTAGCGCGGCAGACCCTGTACTTGCGCACCGGGTGCCAGTTGCGCCCGCAGATGGCTGCCCTGCGCAATTTCCAGTGCGTAGCGCACCTCCGTCGGCGGGCAGTGCAGGGTGTCGCTGCGCGGCAGCATGTCGGTGCGGTGCACCACCCGGCCTTGCGTGTCGATGAAGGCAATGGCAAGGGGCAGCGGCGTGTCGCGCATCCAGAAACAGTGGCGGCCGGGCGCGTCGAACACGAACAGCATGCCGGAGTCGGGCGCGAGATGGGTGCGTCCCATGAGGCCGCGCTGGCGGGCGGCGGGGGTGGCGGCGACTTCGACCTGGATGTGCTGGCCGCCGACGACAAGCGATACCCGTTCGGCGGCTGTTGCCGCGCCCGACAGGCACAGCGCGACAAGCAGGCCCGACAGGCTGCTAGAGCGCATCGGAGAGTGCCTCGGCCAGCAGCAAGGCTGCCTCGGGATCGGTGTCGAGCACGTTGAAATGGCCCATCTTGCGGCCCGGGCGGGCGCTGTCCTTGCCGTAGAGATGGAGCTTGACGTTGGGGTGGGCAAACAGCGTTTCCCAGGTGGGATCGCCATGCTGCCAGCGCTCGCCCAGCAGATTGACCATGGCCACGGGCGACAGCAGGCGGGTGTCGCCCAGAGGCAGTCCGGCCAGCGCACGCACCTGCTGCTCGAACTGGTCGGTGACGCAGGCTTCGAGCGTGTAGTGGCCGGAATTGTGCGGGCGCGGGGCGATCTCGTTGACCAGCAGCCGGCCCTCCACGACAAAGAACTCCACCGCCATCACGCCGATGTAGCCCAGGGCATCCGCAATCGCGCGTGCCTTTGCGTGCGCGTCGCGCGCGAGCTCGGGCGTGATGCGCGCGGGCACGAGCGAGACATCGAGGATGCCATTGGCGTGGCGGTTTTCGGCGACGGGAAAGAGCGCGGTTTCGCCCATGTCGTTGCGCGTGAGGACCACGGAGACTTCACGGTCGAGTCGCACGAATCCTTCTAGCACGCAGGCCACGCCGCCGAATTCGCGGAATGCGGCCCGGGCGTCGTCAAGGCTGGCGACGCGTGCTTGGCCCTTGCCGTCATAACCCAGGCGCGCCACTTTCAGCAGTGCGGGTGTGCCGGTCTGGCGCAGTGCCGCATCGAGATCGGCTTCGTTCTCCACCCGTGCAAACGGCGCGGTGGCGAAGCCGTGTTCGGCCAGCCAGGATTTTTCGCGCGCGCGGTCCTGCGCGATGGCGACCGCTTCGGCCGCTGGCGTCACCCGGCACAGGCCGGCCAGGGTGGTGAGGCTTGCGGCAGGCACATTCTCGAATTCGGTGGTGATCGCGGCACAGGCACCGGCCAGCTGGGCGAGTGCCGCCGCGTCGCTGTAGTCGGCGCGGATGTGGAGATCGGCGATGCGGCCGGCCGGGCTGGCCGCATCGGGGTCGAGCACGGCAATGCGGTAACCCATGGTGCGCGCGGCGACCACGAACATGCGACCGAGCTGGCCACCGCCCAGAATCCCGAGCATCTGGCCCGGCAACACAGGCAGGCCCTTATTCGACATCCGGCAGATCCATCGCCAGCACGGAATCGGACTGACCGCGCCGGAAATCGTGCAGCTGTTCAGCCAGACCGGCATCGGTACGCGCAATCAGGGCAGCGGCAAACAGGGCGGCATTGGCGGCACCGGCCTCGCCGATGGCGAAGGTGGCAACCGGGATGCCCTTGGGCATCTGCACGATCGACAGCAGGGAATCCATGCCCTTGAGATATCTGGACGGCACCGGCACACCCAGCACCGGCACGATGGTCTTGGCCGCCAGCATGCCCGGCAGGTGCGCGGCCCCGCCCGCGCCGGCGACGATGGCCATGATGCCGCGCGCCTCCGCTTCCTCGGCGTAGCGGTAGAGCAGGTCGGGTGTGCGGTGGGCCGACACCACCCGCGTCTCGAACGGCACGCCTAGCTGCTTCAGTATGCGGGCGGCGTGCTGCATCACCTCCCAGTCGCTGGATGATCCCATCACCACGCCAACCTGCGGAGCGCTCATCGTTTGGTCCCTGCTTGCCGTAAAAGGCCGCATTTTATCCCTACAATGCGGCAGCATCACCGGAGTAGTCCATGCCTGCCTCGCTGCAAACCCTCATCCTGCTCACGCTGTCGAATGTGTTCATGACCTTTGCCTGGTATGCGCACCTCAAGGAAATGAACAACCAGCCGTGGATACTCGCGGCATTTGCCAGCTGGGGCATCGCGCTGTTCGAGTACCTGCTGCAGGTGCCGGCCAACCGCATCGGCTATACGGTGTTCACGCTGCCGCAGCTGAAAATCCTGCAGGAAGTCATTACCCTCACCGTGTTCGTGCCGTTCGCGATCTTCTATATGAAGGCCGAACTGAAATGGGATTTTCTCTGGGCTGGCCTGTGCCTGATGGGAGCCGTGTATTTCATGTTCCGCTCGGCCTGAGCGCCGTGCATCCGGGACGGCCGCGCCATGAAAAAAGCCCCGCTGGGCGGGGCTTCTGGCGCGACGGCGTGGATTACACGCAGCCGGTCGGCTTCGGCGTGCCGGCGTAGCGGCCGGCCTGCTTGGCGGGGCCGAAGGGGAAGAGGTCGAAGAGGAATTTCTTGTCGCCCCATTCGCTGCCGAATTCTTCCTTCAGGCCCTTTTGCAGGAAACGCAGGTTGGGGGCGGTGCCGTTCTGTGCGAACTGGTCACGCATGTAGTGGATCACCTTCCAGTGGTTTTCCTGGAGTTCCAGCTTGTCTTCCTTGGCCAGTTCGATGGCCAGTTCTTCCGACCAGTCTTCCAGATTGACCAGATAACCCTCGGGGTCGGTTTCGACGATCTTGCCGTTGATTTCGCGTTCCATGGTGTGCGTCCTTGCCATTAATAAAGATTGTGGTGGGCAACCTTAGAATAACCAAGTAAATCAGTCAACTACCCGGATGGGGGGTGTCCAATGATGCGCCTCGCCGCGCGCCTGTTTCAGCCACGCGAAATACGCGTCGTACATGTGTAGTCCGTGGCCGAGCATTTCGTGGTCGTTCGGGTAGAGCACGGACAAGCCCAGCGATTGCGCGAGCAGGCCGGCGCATTGCGGCGCGAGGTCGAGTCGGCCCGTGTCCGCTCCGCGCACGATGACGGCGAGCTCGGCGAGCGCGGGGTCGGAAAGCTGATGCAGGCGGATAAAGGCGTCGAAGCTGCACGCTTCGCCGACGTGGCTGTATTCGACGCCGGGGATGTCGTAGGGCGTCGCCCCCGTGGCAGCGGCGACCGCGAGCACCTGATCGGAGGGGACGTAGAGGAATTCAGCGTCCGCGTCGATGAAACGGCGGATCAGCCACGGGCAGGCGATGCGGTCGATCTTGGGACGCTCGCGCGTGACCCATTGTGTTGGCGCGTTCATTTCGCCACAACCTTGCCGCCCGCTGCCTTGTACGCTTCGATTCCGCCTTCGATGAAGCGCGCTTTCACACCCGCTGCGCGCAGTTGATCGACGACGCTGTTCGACACGCCGCCGCCGCGCACGCAGTAGATCACCACGTCCTGCGTGCGCGGGATGGCGTTGATCCAGAGTTCGATTTTTTCCGGGTTTTTCCATAGCGCGCCGGGCAGCGCTTCGGCGGACGCGGTGTGGTCGGCTTCACGGCGCACGTCGAGGATGAATTGCGATTCTGGTTTGACCTCGGCGGGCGCGAGCGTGCGCGCGGTCAGCGCCTTGTACGCGCGATAGCCGCCCGCAATCGATTTGACGTTGCTGTAGCCCAATTGCTGCAAGGCGTCCGCGCCGAGCGCGCCGCGATTGCCGCCGTTGCAAAAGGTGATGAGCGGCGTGGCTTTGTCGGGCGCGACCGCCGCGATGCGCTCGGCGAGCGTGGCCATCGGCAGATTCAGGGCGCCGGCGACCGCGCCTTTGGCGTGCTCGTCGGGCTCGCGCACGTCGATGACGACAACGCCCGCCGCGTGTTGCGCGTCGACCGTGTCGGCGGGGGTTTCGGTGACGCGGGCGCGCGCTTCGGCGGCTTTTTTCAGGAATTCGGGATCGTGGTTGTCCATGATGTCTGTCCTTTCAAATGATGAGTGCGTAGCCCAGGCCGACCAGCGCACACGCGCCGATGACCTTCATAATGTCGATCTTGTATTTCCAGAGTGCGACGAAGGCGGCGAGCGCGAGGACGACCGGAAACCACTCGAAGCCGCCGGAGAACGGCGCAGCCTCGGTCGCACGCGGCCAGAAGGTGTGCCAGGCGAAAAACACCGCGAGATTGACGATCACGCCGACGACTGCCGCCGTGATGCCGGTCAAGGGCGCGGTGAATTTTAGTTCTCCGCGCGTCGATTCGACCAGAGGGCCACCCGCGAGGATGAACCAGAACGACGGCAGGAAGGTGAAGAAGGTGGCGACCGCCGCGCCCGCCAGACCTGCGAGGATCGGGTTGGCGAACACTTCCTTGGTGACCCCGCCGAGATAGCCGACCCAGGTGACGATCATGATGAGCGGGCCGGGCGTGGTTTCGCCGAGCGCCAAGCCATCGATCATCTGCGTGCCGGTGAGCCAGCCGAATTGCTCGACGCCGCCTTGATACACGTACGGCAGCACCGCGTACGCGCCGCCGATGGTGAGAAAGGCGGCCTTGGTGAAAAATTCGCCCATGTCGGCGAGCGTGCCGCTGCCGCCCAGCGCAAGCATCGCGGCGAGCCAGATCGCGATGAACACAGCCGTGGTGAGCGCGAATTTCGTCCAGGTGAATTTTGCATGCGCGGGCGTCGGCGTGTCGTCGTCGATCAAGGCCGGGCCGTATTCCTTGCTGGACGCGCCGTGGCCGCCGCCGCCCTTGAACTTGGCCGGCGCGAGCTTTCCGCCGATCGCGCCGAGAATCGCCGCCGCGAGCACGATCCACGGAAACGCGATCTTGAAGAAGAAAATCCCGATAAACGCCGCTGCCGCAATGCCCCACAACAGGCTGTTTTTCAACGCCTTGCTGCCGATGCGCCAGGCTGCAAACAGCACCACGGCGACCACCGCCGGCTTGATGCCGTAAAAAACCCCCTGCACCAGTGGCACGTCGCCGTAGGCCAGATAGATACCGCCGAGCAAGGAAAGCAGCGCGAATGCCGGCAGGAAAAACAGCACCCCGGCCATCACCGCGCCCTTCACGCCGTGCATCAGCCACGAGATGTAGATAGCGAGCTGGATCGCCTCCGGCCCCGGCAGCAACATGCAGTAGTTGAGGCCGTGCAGGTAGCGGTGTTCGGAGATCCAGCGGCGTTTTTCCACCAGCTCCTGATGCATCATCGCGATCTGTCCGGCGGGGCCGCCGAAGCTGATGAAGCCGAGTTTGAGCCAGTATTTGAAGGCTTGCCCGAGGGTGACGGGCGCGGGGCGTGCGGTGTCCAATGCGATTCTCCAAAGTCGCGTGCCGGGCTTGGACGGGACACCGTCTGCAGCGGGAGCCGGATTTCCCGCGGGCAACAGCTTACCGTTCATCGATCGGCATCGGGCGGCAAAAAGCATAACCGTTGGTTATGGGTTGGATAATAAATATGACTTATTGCTTATCTTGTGACGGGTCTATGATGCGTTGAGCGTGATTGCGGGCCTCGCCCGCGCAATCGTCCAACACCGGAGCCTCGATGAATGCACTGATCGTGTTGTTGCCCGCCCTGCCTGCGCTGTCTGCGTTGGCGATTCAGTTGTTCGCCTCGCCGCGTGGCCAGTGCGCGCCGCGATTGTCGACAGGCTTCGGGCTGGCGGCTTTCCTGCTGGCGCTGGGCTGGCTGGCCTTGAGCCTGGCGGGGACGACGCTCGACGGACTGGGTCTGGCGCTCGATCCGTTGGCGGCCCTGATGGCCACCCTGATCAGCGGCATCGGCCAGATCGTGCGCCTGTATGCGCGGCGCTACATGGTGGAAGAGGCGGGCTACCGGCGGTTCTATGTCCTGCTCGACGCCATGATCGCCACGCTGCTGGTGATGGTGGCGGCGGACAGCCTGCTGGTGCTGCTGGCGGCCTGGCACGGGGTGGGCGTGCTGCTGTATTTCCTGCTGGGGCAGGACACCGCGAGCCGGCCGGCGCACCGCTATGCGCTCTGGACCTTCTTCACCTACCGCGTGGGGGATCTTCCGCTGCTGCTGGCTGCGGTGCTGCTCTATCAGGCTTTCGGCACCTGGTCGCTGTCGGCGCTGTTTGCGGCCATTGATGCACAGCCGCACCTCACCACCGCGTTCGGCCTGCCGCTGGTCGATACCGTGGCGACGCTGGTGGCGCTGTCGGCGTTTGCCCGCTCCGCCCAGTTCCTGATGCACACCTGGCTGCCCTACACCATGAGCGGTCCCACGCCGGTTTCGGCCCTGATGCACGCCGGCATTGTCAACGCCGGCGGGTTCCTGCTCAACCGCTTCGCGCCGGTGCTGGTCCACACCAGCGAAGTGCTGCACTGGATATTCATCGTCGGTCTGGTGACGGCTGTGGTCGGGTCGGTGCTGATGCTGGCGCAGAACGACATCAAGAAATCGCTGGGCTACTCCACCATGGGGCAGATGGGGTTCATGATCATGGAAGTCGGCGTGGGAGCGTTTTCGCTGGCGGTGTATCACCTGATCGCGCACGGCTTCTTCAAGGGCACGCTGTTCCTCGGCGCGGGGGGCGTGATCGGTGAGGCGCGGCACAACGACGGCGTGCCCGCCAACGATCTCTACACCTTTGTGGTCGAGCGACGACCGGCACCGCGCGCGCAGTCATGGCTGGTGATGGCGGGCCTGAGCCTGGTGCTGCCCATCGCGGTGCTGGTTGCGGCGCATGGCATGGTGGCGGCAGAACTTTTCCACCAGCAGGGAGCGATCGTGCTGCTGTTCTTTGGCTGGCTGGCCGGCGCGCAGCTGGTGTTTTCCACGCACCGGATGCAGAGCGAACAGCCCTGGCGGCTGTTCATGCTGGTGCTGGTGTCGTTTGTGCTGGTGGTGATGGGCTATGTGCTGATCAGCCACGCCTTCGACCTGTTCCTCTATCCCGATTCGGCCTTCCGGGCGCGCATCAACGATGCGGCCGGCATCGACCTCGTCTGGTTCGACGTGCTGGTGGGCGTGCTCACGGTCGTGATCGTCGCGGGCTGGGTGCGGGCCTACCGCGCCGAGCGCGACACGCTCGCCGGGCGGGTCCGCCCTGCGCCGCCGCTGTGGCGTGATTTCTATGCGCTGGTGTCGCGCGAGTTTTATGTCGCCGACGTGTACGCGGGCTTGGCGCGTGCCTTCCTTGCCGTGTCCGCGCGGCTGAACCTGTGGTTGCGCTGGCTATGAATGCTCATCTGATCCTTGCGGCCTGCCTGTTGCCGCTGTTCCCGTTCTCGATGCTGTTCAACGCGGTGTTCGCGCGCATTCGCCATCCGCTGGCGCGTGCGGTGCTGCTGCTGGCCTGGCCGCAGGCCGGTCTCTGGGTCGTGCAGCAGGCTGGCGGATCGCCGGACTGGATTGCGCCCTGGGCGCTGGCGACCGCGTTGCTCTATGCCGTGCGTGCGCTCTCGCTGCGCGATGCCGGGCAGTGGATCGGCTTTCTGGCCACGGCACTCGGCGCGCTCGTCTGGGTGCGACCGGACACCGCGATCGTGTGGGCATTTTTCGTACCGCTGGCGCTGCTGGCACTGATCACGGGCGCGGTCGTCACGCGCTACGGCGCAGCGTATGCCGGGTATCCCGATGCGCTGGCGCTGCGTTCGCCCCGTCTCGCCGGCGTGTTCGTGGTGGCCGTGCTGGTGGCAACGGGCACGCCACCGTTTGCGGGTTTCTTTGCCTGGGTGGCTCTGGTGCTTGCTGCGACGCCGGCGATGGCCATGGGCCTGCTGGCAGTGTGGCTCGTGTGGAGCTGGGCGGCCATCCGCCTGATCCAGGGCCTGGTCGTGGGCGAGGCGGCGGCGGAGGACGCGCTGCCCGGCGACCTCGGGCGTGGCCAGACCTGGATGCTTGCACTGGCCTTTGCGGGCGTGTTGCTGGGTGGCTTGTGGCTGGCGGGAGGACTGACATGACACTGGAACTGGGAGCCAGCCTGCGCGTGCGCGCGCTGGTGTATGTGGCTGGCGAGCGCATTCCGTTTTTCTGGCCGATGCGCGGCTTCATCCACCACAATCCGCTGCACGGCTTCGAGCACATGCCGTTTGAACAGGCGGTCGAGGCCGGAGCCGCCCTGTTCCATGCGCGGGTGTTTCCCACGCGCATGGACCGCCAGCGCGCGCTGGCGCAGGGGGAAATCGACGGCGCGGATCTCGACGCCCGCATTGCCGCGTTTGCCGCAGAGCGGCCGGCGATCCCGGGCGTTGATCTCGCGCGCTGGCTGCGGACGCTGGCACGCGATTGCCCGCGTCCCCTGCTGCCGGCAAGCGTGCCCTCGGCGGCAGCCGTGGCAGCCGTGCTGGCCGGGCGCGAACCCGAGTGCGCGCCCCCGACGGCGGGTGCGATCGAGGCCGCACTGCGGGCGCGCCTGCTGGACGGCTGTCCGCCGCTGGAGGCGATGGACGCCCTGTACGGCAGTTCGCTTGCTGACACGCTGGACGAACTGACAGTCAAGAGCTGTCTCGATTTCTTCGACGAAGGCCAGTCGGTATGGGGCATGCCCGGCCGGTCGCGCGGTTTCTATTACGCCTGGCGCGACCTGGCGCGGCGCAATCTGCGTTTTCTGTTGCGTGGCCTGCGGCTGAAACGGGTGCTCGATGCGGCGATCACGCCCGAAGCGATGATCGTTCACGTCATGCGCGAACTCGGCGTGCCGGAGGAAGACTGGCAGGCCATGATCGCTCGCGAACTGGCCCGCCTGCATGGCTGGGCGGGGTTCGTGCGCTGGCGCGCGCAGGCCGCCCGGCATTACTGGGCGCAGCGCTACCCTGCCGACCTGGTGGATTTTCTGGCGGTGCGGCTGGCCCTGGGGCTGGCGCTGCTGCGCCAGCGCAGCCGGGGCGGACGCATCCCCTTCGACCGGCCTGCGCTGGCCGCCCGCATCGCCAGCCGCCCGGCCGAGCTGGCGCTGCGGGTCGCGTTCCACGACGGCACCCTGCCGCCGGGGCTGGCTGCCGAGGCGGAACGTGCGCTGGCGCGTGGCCATGCGCCCACGCTGGAGGCCCTGCATCAGCGGGCCAGCCAGCAACAGCAGGCCGCTGCGGCGCAGGCGGCTGCGGCGGGCCTCAAGGCGCTGGCCATCCGCGCCGGCCAGCCCGGCGTCACCGACAGTCTCGACGCGGGCGCGCTGGCCAGCCTGCTCGACAGCCTCGCGGCCTTCGAACAGGCAGAAGGCATGATCTGGCTCCATGCGGCGGAATCGCGCGCGGTCAACCGGCTGCTCGACACGGCCCGGCAGGACGATCCGCCGCCGCGTCCCAAACGGCCGTTTGCGCAGGCGCTGTTCTGCATCGACACCCGGTCCGAGCGCATCCGTCGCCACCTCGAAGGGGCGGGCGATTACCAGACCTTTGGCCTGGCGGGCTTCTTTGGGGTGCCGGTCAGCCACATGGCGCTGGGGCACGGCAGCGAGACCGCGCTGTGTCCGGTGATCCTCACCCCGAAAAACGTGGTGCCGGAGCTGTCGCTGGCCGGCGCGCTCGATACCACGGCGCTGTCGGCGCTGGAAAAAACCCTGCACGAACTGAAGGAGTCGGTGTTCTCGCCGTTTGCCACGGTCGAGGCGGTGGGCCTGCTGTTCGGCTTCGACATGGTTGGCAAGACTGTCGCGCCGCGCAGCTATCTCGCCTGGCGCAAGCGGATGCACGCACGCCGCGAGCCGACGCGCCTGCTCATCGACAAATTCAGCCGCGACGAGGCCGATTCCATCGTGCGGGCGGTGCAGCGCGCGCTCATCGTCAAGGCGGTGCGGCGCGAATTCAATCTGGAAGCCGAGCATGTGTCGGACGACAAGGTGCGCGAACTGCGCGAGGCCGCGCTTGCCGGCGCGCGCGAAGCGCCGGGGTTCGCCGCCCAGACCCGGCTGGACGCGCCGCGCGTGGCCAGCTTCCTGGAAAGCCTGCGCCGTGACTACCGCATCAATCGCGCGTTTGCCGACGCGCAGATGGAACAGCTTGCGCGCATAGGCTTCACCCTCGACGAGCAGGTGGGCTATGTCGGCCAGACCCTGCGCGCCATCGGGCTCACCGGCAATTTCTCACGCTTTGTCCTGCTGGTGGGGCATGGCAGCCATTCGGAAAACAACCCCTACGAATCGGCACTCGACTGCGGTGCCTGCGGCGGCAACCACGGCCTGGTGAGTGCGCGGGTGCTGGCGGCCATGGCCAACAAACCCGGCGTGCGCCGTCGCCTGCGCGAGCAGGGCATCGACATCCCGGGCGATGTCTGGTTTGTGCCTGCCCTGCATGACACCACCAGCGATGCCATCGCCCTGCACGACCTCGACCTGCTGCCGAGTTCGCATCTGGTTTACCTCGACCGGCTGCGCGAAGGCCTCACCGCCGCTTCCCGGTTGACCGCTGCCGAGCGCCTGCCGGCGCTGGAGCCGACGGCAGCGGTGCTCGATCCGCAGACCGCCGCCGCGCGGGCGGCCAGGAATGCGCTCGACTGGTCGCAGACGCGGCCGGAATGGGGGCTGTCGCGCAATGCCTGGTTCGTCATCGGGCGACGCCAGTTCACCCGCGATGCCGCATTCGACGGGCGGGCCTTCCTGCATTCCTACGACTGGCGACTCGACCCCAAGCGCCGCCTGCTGGAAAGCATCCTCACCGGCCCGCTGGTGGTGGGTCAGTGGATCAACATGGAGCATTACTTTTCGGCCGTCGACAACGAACGCTTCGGCAGCGGCAGCAAGGTGTATCACAACGTTGCCGGGCGCTTTGGCGTGATGACGGGCAACCTGTCCGACCTGCGCACCGGCCTGCCGGCGCAGACCGTGCTGAAGGACGGTGTCCCCTACCACGAGCCGCTGCGTCTGGTGGCGGCGATCGAAGCGCCGCTCGACCATGCCCGCCGCGCGGTCGAGGGCGTGGTCGCCGTCAAGCGCCTGGTGCACAACGGCTGGATCCGCCTGCTGGTGATCGACCCCGAAACACGTCGCGCGCATCTGTTCGAGGCCGGCACATGGCATGCGCTCGAACGGCCGGTTGGCACCGCCATGGCACACACTTACAAGGAGTCCGCATGATGAACAGCCTCAACCTCAGCCCGCTGAAAAAACTGGAGATCATTCTTGACGGTGAGCATCGCGAATTCGCGACTGACCTGCTGGATCGCGCCGGTGTCACCGGCTACACCATCGTCAACAATCTCTCCGGCAAGGGCAGCCAGGGCTTTCACGAAGGCCATCTCATGTTCAACGAGGACAACGTGCTGGTGATGATCATCGCGGCCGTGCCTGCGGAGCTGGTGGCACCGATCCTGGAGGGGTTTGCGCCCTTTTACGACGCGCATTCCGGCGTGGTGTTCGTGTCCGACATCCAGGTTGCGCGGCTGGTGAAGTTCAAGCCCTGAATGGCGGGCCGCTCGCGGGGCCGGTCAGTTTCCCGGCGTGCCGGTGGGCGTGTCGACGATGCGCTCGGCCTCTTCCATCACAAAATCGAGGAAGGCCTGGGCCACCGCCGAAAAGCGTTTGCCCTGCCGGTGCACGGCGTACCAGTAGCGTTGCAGCGGGAAGCCGGCCACGTCGAGCACGGCCAGACGGTCGAGTGCCAGTTCCATCTCCAGTGTGTGGATGGAAACCACGCCCAGGCCCAGTCCAGCCTGCACCGCCTGCTTGATCGCTTCGTTGCTGCTCATTTCCATGGCGGCCTCGAACGCAACGCCGTGCTCGGAAAAATGCCGTTCCGCCGCGCCGCGCGTGCCGGAACCCGGCTCGCGCGTGATGAAGGGTTCGGTCGCCACGCGCGCCAGCGTCAGGCGGCGCTTGCCGGCCAGGGGGTGGTTGGGCGCGGCGATCACCACCAGCGGGTTGGCGAGGAAGGGGTGGGCGACGAGATTCGATTCTTCCGGCGGCCGGCCCATGATCGCCAGGTCTTTTTCGGAGTCGGCCAGTCGTGCCAGGATGTGCTCCCGGTTCGACACGTCCAGCGTCACCTTCACCTCGGGGTGGCGCTGGCAAAAGGCCGCAATGAGCTTGGGGGCAAAGTAGTTGGCCGTGCTGGCGATGGTGATGTCGAGCTGGCCGCGCCGCACACCGCGCATTTCCTCCAGCTCCTGCTGGGCTTCGGTGACCTTGCCCAGGATGGCCTGGGCGTGCCGGTAGAGTGCGCGGCCGGCGTCGGTGAGGTGGATTTTCTTGCCGATCTGGTCGAACAGCGGCATCCCCGCCTGTTCCTCCAGCTGGCGGATCTGCATGGAGACGGCGGGCTGGGTCATGTATAGCGCCTCGGCGGCGCGTGTGTAGCCGCCGAGCCGGGCGGCCGCCTCGAAGACCTGGAGCTGGCGCAAGGTGATGTGCATGGCGGTAATGATAACCTTTGGTTATGGTTTTCATCATCAATATGAATTGTCAATTATGTACTTCCACGAGTAGGGTTACGTTCGCGTCATGGCCTCCGGGCTGTGACAAAGTCATCGGGAAGCTTTGAACAAGCGCCCTGCAGCGATGCGGAGTGGTTGTTCAGGGTTTCCTGGGGTCGGCGCAACTGGCCGGCCAAATTCGGGTTTGGAGTACTTGTCTTCTGAATCAGCACGCTAAGGAGTAAACATATGGCAGTGAAAACCTACCAGGCCGGGGTAAAGGAATACCGGCAGACCTACTGGATGCCGGAGTACACCCCTCTGGATACCGACATCCTCGCCTGCTTCAAGATCACCCCGCAGGCCGGGATCGATCGCGAAGAAGCCGCCGCCGCCGTCGCCGCTGAGTCGTCGACCGGTACGTGGACCACGGTGTGGACTGACCTCCTGACCGACATGGACTACTACAAGGGCCGTGCCTATCGCATCGAAGACGTGCCCGGCGACGATACCTGCTTCTACGCGTTCATCGCCTACCCGATCGACCTGTTCGAAGAAGGTTCGGTCGTCAACGTGTTCACCTCGCTGGTCGGCAACGTGTTCGGCTTCAAGGCGATCCGTGCCCTGCGTCTGGAAGACATCCGCTTCCCGATCGCCTACGTCAAGACCTGTAACGGTCCGCCCAACGGCATCCAGGTCGAACGCGACGTGATGAACAAGTACGGCCGTCCGCTGCTCGGCTGCACCATCAAGCCGAAGCTGGGTCTGTCGGGCAAGAACTACGGTCGTGCTGTGTACGAATGTCTGCGCGGCGGTCTGGACTTCACGAAGGACGACGAAAACATCAACTCCCAGCCGTTCATGCGCTGGAAGCAGCGTTTCGACTTCGTGCAGGAAGCCACCCTCAAGGCCGAAGCCGAAACCGGCGAGCGCAAGGGTCACTACCTGAACGTGACCGCTCCGACCCCGGACGAGATGATGAAGCGTGCGGAATACGCCAAGGAAATCGGCGCTCCGATCATCATGCACGACTACATCACCGGCGGCTTCTGCGCGAACACGGGTCTGGCCCAATGGTGTCGTGACAACGGCATGCTGCTGCACATCCACCGCGCCATGCACGCCGTGCTCGACCGCAACCCGCACCACGGTATCCACTTCCGCGTGCTGACCAAGATCCTGCGTCTGTCGGGCGGCGACCACCTGCACACCGGTACCGTCGTGGGCAAACTCGAAGGCGACCGCGCTTCGACCCTCGGCTGGATCGACCTGCTGCGTGAATCCTTCGTGCCAGAAGACCGCTCGCGCGGCATCTTCTTCGACCAGGACTGGGGTTCGATGCCCGGCGGCTTCGCCGTGGCTTCGGGCGGTATCCACGTGTGGCACATGCCCGCACTGGTCACTATCTTCGGCGACGACTCGGTTCTGCAGTTCGGTGGCGGCACGCTGGGTCACCCCTGGGGCAACGCTGCGGGCGCACACGCCAACCGCGTCGCGCTGGAAGCCTGCGTCCAGGCGCGTAACGAAGGCCGCGCCATCGAGAAAGAAGGCAAGGAAGTGCTGACGGCTGCTGCCGCCCACTCGCCCGAACTGAAGATCGCCATGGAAACCTGGAAAGAGATCAAGTTCGAGTTCGACACCGTCGACAAGCTGGACATCGCGAACAAGTAATTGATGAGTGAGGGCGGGGTGTGCCTGCGCACCCTGTCCGACCCAACCTGAAAGGACATAGAAATGGCCGTACAAGCCTACAAAGCCGCTACCAAGTACGAAACCTTCTCGTACCTGCCCGCGATGACCGCCGACCAGATCCGCCGCCAGATTGCCTACGCAATCTCGCAGGGCTGGAACCCCGCCGTGGAACACAGCGAGAAGGGTGTTTCCGCTCGCGTGAACTACTGGTACATGTGGAAGCTGCCGCTGTTCGGCGAACAGTCGGTTGACACCGTGCTGGCTGAAATCGAAGCCTGTCACCGCGAATTCCCGAACCACCTGGTTCGTTTCCTCGCGTATGACAACTACTCGCAAAGCCAGGGCATGGCCTTCGTCGTCTACCGTTGATCGCACGGGCCGGAAGTGGCCCGCTTGATGAACTGTAACGACGCGTCCGGGGTGTAAGCCCCGGACAGGTAACACGCAACGAACGTTTAACCGGGTTCGTTGCGGCGACGGCCGGCGAGGACCGTCGCCCCAACGAACCGATTCTTTCGAGGACTGTGATGACACACGCCGCAGAAAGCCACGTCAGCGCGACCCTTTCGGGCCGTGAACTGGCGCTGAAGCGCCGGCAGGCCATGGCCTTGCATGGCAAGAACGGGGCCGGCAAGTCGGCCCCGGCGAAAGCACGCCCCACGGCTGCGAGCTGGACCGATTCCAAGCCGGCTGCGCAAACCGCGCCGGCCGCACACGTGGCGGCTGCCCGTGCAGATGATCAGGCGATGATTGCGCAGCTGCGCAGCGCGTCCAACGTCAGTGCGGCGCGCGCGCGTCGTGAAGCGCTGTCGAAATCCGGCAAGACCGGCTTGCAGCAAACCGCAGCGACCCGTCCGTCGGGGCGCGTGCGTCCCACCCAGGCAGCCCAGGTGGCCGAAAGCCGCCCGGCAGGATGCGGTTGTGGCTGCGGCGGGACCAATCCCGCATGCGGTTCGACGGTCGCACCGGCTGTGGCTGTCAGCGGCGAACCGGTTCAGGTTCGCGTTGCCAAGGTTTCCGAACAGGCTACCGGCCGCGCGCTCGCCCGCGCCCGCCGTGCTGCGCTCGCGCAGGATGGCAAGGCTGGCCTGAAGCGTGTGGCGCAGGCGACCAAGATCGCCGCCGCCATGCCGGGTCAGGACTGGCAGGCAGCCATCACCAAGGGTGCAACCGGCCGTCAGGTCGCGATGCAGCGTCGTCTGGTCCAGGCACTGGCGGGTCGCACGGGCACCACTTCGGCCAAGGCTGAAGCGCGTCCGAGTGGTCGCGTGCGTGCGCGCAACGTCACGGCACCTGCCAAGGTTGAAGAGGGTCATACGCTGGCGGGGCAACCCGTCACCGGCACCATGACCGACCGCAGCCGCAAGGTCACCGGCAATGAGCCCGGTTCCTGCCGCCCCGTCACAGGCACCGAATACGTCGGCAGTGAGCAGTTCGACGCGCTGTGTGACGCCAAGCGTCCGATGCCGAACCCTGCCAAGGTGGGGGTGTCGAGCACACTGCGCGAGCACCGTGTTTCGGGTACCGAAGTGGGTCGTTCGCAGCGGGTCACCGGTGATGAGCCGGGCTCGTGCCGCGGCATTACCGGCACCGAATACCTGTCTGCCGAGCGCTATGCGGAATTCTGCGCCAGCAAGCCTGCGCCCGCGCCGGCCAAAGTGGGTGTAACCGCCACCGCCAAGGGCGAAAAGCTCAGCGGCACCATGGTCGGCCGCTCCGACAAGGTGACGGGTGATGAGCCGGGTTCGGATCGCAACCTGACCGGCACACGCTACATGGCGAACGCCACGGACACGGCACCCGACAAGGTTGCGGTGAGCCACACGGCAGGCGGCAAGAGCGTGACAGGTACGGCCGTGGGTCATACCTCGAAGATCACCGGTGACGAGCCGGGTGCGTGCCGTGGCATCACAGGCACGGAATATCTGGCGGCCGAGCAGTACACCTCGGTGTGCAGTACCGAAGCGCCGGCCCATCCGCGCAAGGTCAGCGTGATGTCCTCGCGCGACAGCGAAACCGTTTCCGGCACCAGCGTGAACCGCGCCGAGAATGTCACGGGCAACGAACCCGGTTCCTGCCGCGCCATCACGGGCAGCCAGTACTACACGCAATCGGACTTCGCGCCGCTGTGCTCGACCGGCAACACCGGTCCGCGCAAGGTCAGCGCCATGCCGACGCTGGCTGGCCGTTCGGTCACCGGCACCGAGGTGGCACCGAGCCCAAAATTGTCCGGTGACGAGTCCTACGGGTGCAAACCCGTCACCGGTATTGATTACATCGGCACGGCGCAACTTGCGGCCGTGTGCGATGTGGGCACCCAGACTGCCGTCTCGCCTGTCGCCAAGGTCGTCGTAGACGCCACCTTGCGCGGCCAGACCGTGACAGGCAGCTACCCCGGCCGCGCCGGCCGTGTGACGGGCAATGAAATGGGGGCCTGTTCCCCTGTTTCAGGCACGCCTTACATTGGTCGCGGCCAGTTCGAGGCTTTTTGCCCGGCACCGGATTACGACGCCCAGGCGGCGCGCGTCCGCCAGTCTGCCGTGATTCCGGCCACGGCCGTGACGGGTGACCGTCCCGGTTCGGGCGGGTCCGTGATGACCGGCGACGAGCGCGGCGCATGCGAAGTGATTTCCGGCACGCCTTACGTTGGTGTGGATAACTCCACCAGCCAGTGTGCGACCAGCGGACGCTTCGTCTCGCGTGCGCGCAGCTTCGAAGTGCCGTCCGCCGTGCCGGCACCGGCTGATTTCAGTATCGAGTCGCCGGCTCGTTACGGCCAGCGTCAGCGCTTTGAGGACGTGACCGGCAATTCGTTTGCGTCCGGTCGCATCACCGGCCCGATCAACAAGGCCGACGGCCTGATTACCGGCACGCCGGAATTCCGCCACCGTGACACGGCAGCCGCTGCGGTTGAAGAAGCCGACGCGATTGCTGCTGCCCGGCGTCTCACGGGCGAGGGTCGTGAAGCGTCGCGCATCACTGGCGACGCCTGGCATGCCCAGACCCGGGTCACCGGCACCGAAGGTGCCTCCAGCCTGGGGCGGAATTCCTCGCTGCGGGGGCAACCGCGCGGTGCGGGCGTCAACGCCCAGGTGTTCCGTGAAGTGGAACGTGTCGAAGTGCCCGAATCCCGTATTACCGGTTCTTCCGGCAATACCGGCAAGGGTGCAACGGTGACCTTGTCTGGTGGGGCGCGCGGCTAAGCGCGACAGGGCAGAGCGATGAATACGCGTAAACGTCTGGTAGCGATGCGACAGGTCCAGGCCCGGGAAACCGGGTCGGGTGCCCTGCTGCACGCCAGGGCTGCCGCGGAAATCGGCGATCTGGCCAACCCGGCCTGCAGTCTGGGCGCGGGGCAGCGGTGTGAACACGCGCTGGTGGATGCCGAACTGAATCGTCGCCTGTATGAATACGAGCAGACCGTGCGCGGTCGCTTCACTGGCATCGTTGCGGCGCTCAAAGACATTTCCGCGCACCAGCATGACCACGACTTTGCCACGCGTGCGCAACGACAAGCACTTGAGCGTCTGGGCTATGCCCTGCCACAGGGCATGCTCGATAACGCCTGGGTGTCCGGGCTCGACATGAAGGCATTGCACTCGCACTGCATTTTCGAGAGCTTCCGCATCAGCGTCAGCTGCACTGAGCGCGACCAGGCACCCTGGCTCGACCGGATGCCGCTCACGGCGCAATTCTTTGCCGACTGCGGCTACCACACGGTGGATGTGAGCCCGTGCGCCGATGGCCGTCTGCAGGGTCTGCTGCCTTTCGTGTTCCGCATGGCACCCAACAGCAATGTGTATGTGAAGGCGTATGCCGGTGCCATGTTCGACGTCGAAGCCGACGTGGTCGACTGGAGCCATCGCGAACTGGAACGCCTGTCGGGTGCGATACCGGGCGGCGAAGCACAGAACTACCTCAAGGTGGCGGTTTACCACTACAGCAGCTCGCATGCCTGCGACCAGGGTTGTGCGGCCCACGGCAGCAACGACAAGGTCGCGATCGAATCCGCGCTGGGGCGGCTGAATGAACTGCGCGAAGCCGTGGAAAACACCTACGGTGTGGGCGCGGCCCCCGATGTGCTGCTGGTTGGCCTCGATACCGATATCGACGCCCTGCGCATCCACCTGCCCGATGCCCATGGCGAAGTGAATGCCTATCGCTATGTCGATACCGCCACGCTCTATCGCGACACGCTGGGCATGAGCCGCGAAGCTGCGCGTGCCAAGATTGCCGCCGCACTGGCCACGGCCGAAGCCTCGGACGGCTGGGCCGAAGGCCAGGGCAAGATGGCCGACGGCATGTGGAAACTGGTGCTGGCTCTGGTCGAAGCCAATTTCTCGCAGATCGAATACGTGATCCAGCACCATGCCGGCCGCTACGCCGTGATCGGGCACGACGAAGAGTTCATTTGCGCCGGCGAGGCGATGAGCGAATTGCAGCTGCGCAATCTCTTCTACTTTGCGCATCTCGATACGGTCGAGGAAGGCGCGGCCGACATGGACGTCGGCATCAAGATCTTCACCGGCCTCAATATCCGTCACGGCCTGCCGGTGCCGGTGCTGGTGCATTTCCATTATTCGTCGCGCGTGCCGGGTGCGCGCGACCGCGCGGTGTTGCGTGCAAAACGGGTCAAGGCTGCCATCGAGGCACGCTACCCCGCGCTCACCGCGCAGGGCTTGTTGAATTGCCGCATGGCGGTTTCCGATCGTGACGGCAGCGAGCGCTGCACGGTCGTCGAAGACGCCGTTGCGGACGTGGGACATTGAGGGTCAGGCGATGAGGTGTGTTCAATGAGAATCATGCGCGTCGAGAAAACCCTGGTATCGACCAACCGGCTCGATCAATTCGGGCACAAGCCGTTGCTGGTCGTGCAGGAAAAAATTGGCGGCACGCGCGCCGTGGCAGTGGATGCGGTCGGCTGCATCCCGGGCGACTGGGTGATCTGCGTCAGCTCGTCGGCAGCTCGTGAGGCCGCCGGCAGCCGTGAATTTCCGTCCGACCTCACCATCGTCGGCATCATCGATCACTGGAATGCAGAGGAGTCGGTCTGATGGAAATCATGCGCGTTCGCGGGGATCTGGTGTGTACGCGGCGGGTGCCCGGTCTTCAGGCCGCCTCGCTGCGTGTGCTGGAAACCAACAAGGGCGGACTGCTGGTGGCAACCGACCCGGTCGGCGTGCCGTCGGGAAAATGGGTGTTCACCAACGTGGGCAGTGCGGCACGTCTGGCGATGCCGGATGTAAAGGTAATGACCGATCTCACCATTTGCGGAATCATCGATAACTGGGATGCGTGAGACGGAGTAAGGAGCACCGCTCTAAATGAGCAACAGGGCGGCCGCGCAGCGGGCGCTGGCGCGGCAAGGCAAGGAAATTTTCGTTATTAACTGGAACTGAAAAGGAGTACTGAAATGGCTGAACGTATGGGTATTGCACTCGGCATGATCGAAACCCGTGGTCTGGTTCCCGCGATTGAAGCGGCGGACGCGATGACCAAGGCGGCTGAAGTTCGTCTGATTGGACGTCAATTTGTGGGTGGTGGCTATGTGACCGTTCTGGTCCGTG
>JBEQCD010000008.1:0-49898 GCA_041639515.1 Hydrogenophilales bacterium
GCAGGCACGGTCTACTTCGGCCAGACCATCGATCTCACGCGCCTGAACGAGGTGGCCATCGCCCACGCCGGCATCGGCCGCAAGTTCCAGAAACCCACCGTGTTCGAGAATCTCTCGGTGTTCGAAAACCTCGAACTCGCGCTCAAGATGGACAAGCGCGCGTGGAAGAGCCTGTTTGCAAAACTTTCCGGCGAACAGCGCGACCGCATCGACGAAGTGCTCGCGACCATCAAGCTCACCGACGTGGCGCAGGGGCCTGCCGGCCGCCTCTCGCACGGCCAGAAACAGTGGCTGGAAATCGGCATGCTGCTGGCGCAGTCGCCGCGCGTGCTGCTGCTCGACGAACCGGTGGCCGGCATGACCGACCAGGAAACTGCCGAGACCGCCGAACTCTTTCTCTCGCTCAAGGGCAAGCACACGCTCATCGTGGTGGAACACGACATGGATTTCATCAACACGATTGCGAACACCGTCACCGTGCTGCACGAGGGTCATGTGCTCGCCGAGGGCCGCATGGACGAAGTGCAGAACGACCCGAAGGTCATCGAAGTCTATCTGGGGCGCTGAAGACATGCTGAGTGCGCATACCCTCGACCAATACTACGGCGGCAGCCAGATTCTGCGTGGCGTCTCGCTGGAGGTGCCGCCCGGCAAGGTGACCGTGCTGCTGGGTCGCAATGGCGTGGGCAAGACCACGCTGCTCAAGTGCCTGATGGGCGCACTGCCGGTGAAGGGCGGCACCATGAGCCTCTTCGGCGAGGATGTCACCCGGCTCAAGCCGCACCAGCGGGCGCGTCGCGGGCTGGGCTACGTACCGCAGGGGCGCGACATTTTCGGTCGCCTCACCGTGCGCGAGAACCTGCTCATGGGCCTGGCCGCCAATCCGAAGGCGAAGACCATTCCCGACGACATCTTCGAACTCTTTCCGGTGCTGAAGACCATGCTGCACCGGCGCGGCGGCGATCTTTCCGGCGGCCAGCAGCAGCAGCTCGCCATTGGCCGCGCGCTTGCCGCCGGACCGAAATACCTCATCCTGGATGAGCCCACCGAAGGCATCCAGCCGTCGATCATCAAGGACATCGGCCGGGTCATCACCCTGCTCGCCGAACGCGGCATGGGCATCCTGCTGGTCGAGCAGTACTACGACTTTGCCGAGGAGCTGGCCGATTTCTACGCCGTGATGCAGCGCGGCGAAATCCTCCGTGCGGGCAAGGGCGAAACCATGCCGCAGGACGGCATCCGGCAACTGGTCGCCATTTGATTTGAATAAGGATACGTGTTGATGTTCAGCAAGGTTCTGGTCGCCAACCGGGGAGAAATCGCCTGGCGCATCGTGCGCACCCTGAAGAAAATGGGCGTGGCCAGCGTGGCCGTCTACTCCGAGGCGGATCGCGGCGCGCCGCACGTGCGCCATGCCGACGAGGCCATCTGCGTCGGCCCCGCGCCTGCCGCGCTGAGTTATCTGGATGCCGACGCCATCCTGGCGGCGTGCCGCGCCACCGGCGCACAGGCGGTGCATCCGGGCTACGGCTTTCTCTCCGAGAACATGGCCTTCGCCCGCGCCTGCGAGGCGGCCGGCGTGGCCTTTCTCGGCCCCACGCCGGAACAGGTGGAAGCCTTTGGCCTGAAGGATCGCGCGCGCGACGTGGCGGAACGCGCCGGGGTGCCGCTGCCGCCGGGCAGCGGCCTGCTGGACAGCGTGGAAGACGCGGTGGCGGCGGCCAGCCGCGTCGGCTTTCCGGTCATGGTCAAGGCCGTGGCAGGCGGCGGCGGCATCGGCATGCAGGCGGTGCACGACCCGGCCGAACTGCCCGAGGTGTTTGCCCGGGTGAAGCGCCTGGCGGCGCAGTATTTCAAGAACGACGGGGTGTATCTGGAACGCCTGATCACGCGTGCACGCCACATCGAAGTGCAGATCTTCGGCGACGGCGAACGCGTGGTGGCGGTCGGCGACCGTGATTGTTCGGTGCAGCGTCGCAACCAGAAGGTATTGGAAGAAACGCCGGCGCCCGGCCTGTCCGATGCGCAGCGCCGTGCCCTGCACGCGGCGGCGGAAAAACTCGGCGCGGCGGTGGGCTACCGTTCGGCCGGCACGGTGGAATTCGTCTACGACGTCGAACGCAGCGAGTTCTATTTTCTCGAAGTGAACACCCGGCTGCAGGTCGAACACTGCGTCACTGAGGAAGTGACAGGGCTCGACCTGGTGGAGTGGATGGTGCGTGTCGGGGCGGGAGAAAAACTCCCCGCAACGTGGCCGGTGGCGTCGTCGGGTGCCGCCATCGAGGCGCGGGTTTATGCCGAAGACCCGGCGCGCGATTTCCAGCCCTGCGCCGGCAAGCTCACCGAAGTGCGCTACCCCGACAGTGTGCGCGTGGACGGCTGGGTGGAGGCGGGGGCCGAAGTCACGGCCAACTACGATCCGCTGCTGGCCAAGCTCATCGTGCGGGGCCGCGACCGCGCGGATGCGGTGGAGAAACTGGCCGCCGCGCTCAAGGCCACGCGCATCGCCGGCATCCAGACCAACCTGGGTTATCTCGCGGCGATTGCCGACGCAGCCGATTACCGGGCCGGCAGCGTGACGACCAAATGGCTCAACGATCTCGCCTACACGCCGCAAGCGGTGGAAGTGATCGAGCCCGGCACCTACACCACGGTGCAGGACTGGCCCGGGCGGCTGGGCCTGTGGCATGTGGGCGTGCCGCCCTCGGGGCCGATGGATCACTTTGCCCTGCGCGCCGCCAACCGCTGCGTCGGCAACCCCGAGGGCGCGGCGGCGCTGGAATGCACGGTCATCGGTCCCACGCTGAAATTCCACCGCGATGCCTGCGTGGCGCTGGCCGGTGCCGACATGTCTGCCACCCTCGACGGCGCAGCCGTGCCGCTGTGGCAGGGGTTGGCCGTGAAGGCAGGACAGGTGCTCAAGCTCGGTAGCGTGCAGGGTGCGGGTGCGCGCACCTACCTCGCCATTCAGGGGGGCGTCGATGTGCCGGCGTATCTGGGCTCGCGCGCGACCTTCGTCCTGGGAGGCTTCGGCGGCCACGCCGGGCGCACGCTGCGCGCCGGCGACCTGCTGCCGGTGGTCGAGGCGCAGCCCGATTCGGGCAAGCTCGCTGCGTTGCCGGAGGCCGCGCGGCCCGGTTACGTCAACGCCTGGGTGATCGGCGCGCTCTACGGCCCGCACGGCGCGCCGGATTTCTTCACCCCGGATGCCATCGCCGAATTCTTCGCCGCGCCCTGGGAAGTGCACTACAACTCCAACCGCCTGGGCGTGCGCCTGAAGGGGCCGCAGCCCTCGTGGGCGCGCGAGGACGGTGGCGAAGCCGGGCTGCATCCCTCCAACGTGCACGACTGCGAATACGCCGTTGGCTCGGTCAATTTCACCGGTGACTTTCCGGTGATCCTCACCCAGGACGGCCCCAGCCTCGGTGGCTTCGTCTGTCCGGTGACGATACCCAAATCCGAACTGTGGAAGGTGGGGCAGTTGCGCCCCGGCGACCATATCCGTTTTGTGCCGATGAGCTTCGACGAGGCACTCGCCGCCGAGCAGGCGCAGGACGCGCTGTTCGCCGACCTCGCGCCGCGCGAGCTGCCGGTGGTGCATCTCGGCAGGGCGCTTGCCGAGGACGCCAGCGCCATCGTGCACCGCCAGCAGAACGCCGGGCTCGACGTGGTCTACCGGCAGGCGGGCGACAAATACCTGCTGCTCGAATACGGCGACAACGTGCTCGACCTCGCCTACCGGCTGCGCGTGCATGCGCTGATGGAATCGCTCAAGGCCGAGCCGGTGCCGGGCATCGTCGAACTCTCGCCCGGGGTGCGTTCGCTGCAGATCAATTTCGACAGCCGCGTGGCGCACGTCGACAAGGTCGTGGCCGCGCTCGCGGAACGCGAGGCAACCCTGCCCGATGCCCAGCATCTGTCGGTGAACACCCGTGTGCTGCGCCTGCCGATGGCCTTCGAGGACAGCGACACGCTCGACGCGGTGGCGCGCTATCGCCAGTCGGTGCGCGACACCGCGCCCTGGCTGCCGTCGAACACCGAGTTCATGCGCCGCATCAATGGGCTGCCCTCGGTGGAAGCCGTGCGCGACACGCTCTACCAGGCCCGCTACCTCACGCTCGGCCTCGGCGACGTCTACCTCGGCGCACCCTGCGCGGTGCCGGTCGATCCGCGCCACCGCCTGCTCACCAGCAAGTACAGCCCCGCGCGCACCTTCACGCCGGAAGGCACGGTCGGCATCGGCGGCGTCTACATGTGCATCTACGGCATGGATTCGCCCGGCGGCTACCAGCTCGTCGGCCGCACCGTGCCGATCTGGAATTCGCACCTGAAGAACCCGGTGTTCGGCGACGAGCCCTGGCTGCTGAAATTCTTCGACCAGGTGCAGTTCTATCCGATGAGCGAGCAGGAACTCAAGGAATACCGGGCCGACTTTGCCGCCGGCCGGGTGGGCGTGGAGATCGCACACGAGACCTTTTCGCTGAAGGACCACCTGGCCTTCCTCGAACGCGAGTCGGCCAGCATCGCTGCCTTCAGGGCCACGCAAAAGGCGGCCTTTGACGAAGAGCGCGAACGCTGGAAGGATTTCGCCTTTGCTTACGCCACGCTCGAAGCGCCGCCCGAGGAAGACATCCCCGCCGGCTGCGATGCGGTGCGCGCGCATGTGGCGGGCAATATCTGGAAACTCCTGGTTGCCGCAGGCGACCGGGTGAAAGCGGGCGATGCCCTGCTGATTATCGAGTCGATGAAAATGGAACTGAAAGTCGTTGCGCCGAGTGATGGCGTTGTCACCAGGCTGCTGTGCCGCGAAGGCACGCCCGTATCGGCCGGGCAGAACCTGTTGGCGATGGAGGCGGCCTGATGCGGGACATGCGGATTGCCGCGCTGGCAGCGGCCTATCGTGACGGCAGCCTCACGCCCGGCGGGCTGGTCGAGAACATTCTGGCGGCCGTGGAGACGTTCGCTGACCGCAACATCTGGATTGCCGCGCCGGATGCCGCAAGCCTGCGCGCGCAGGCCGCCGCGCTCGAAGCCGCCGGCCCGGCGGGCAAGCCGCTGTGGGGCATACCCTTCGTGGTCAAGGACAACATCGACGTGGCCAGCATGGCCACCACGGCCGCCTGCAAGGCGTTTGCCCATCCGGTGGCCGACAGCGCCCCGGTGGTGCAGGCCCTGCTCGATGCGGGCGCGCTGATGGTGGGCAAATCCAACCTCGACCAGTTCGCCACCGGCCTCAACGGCACGCGCTCGGATTACGGCATCTGCCGCAATGCCTTCGATCCTGCGTATCTTGCCGGCGGATCGAGTTCCGGCTCGGCGGTGGCGGTGGCGCTGGGGCTGGCCAGTTTTTCGCTGGGCACCGATACCGCTGGTTCCGGCCGCGTGCCGGCGTCGTTCAACAATCTCGTGGGCATGAAGCCCACGCGCGGGCTGTTGTCCACGCGTGGCGTGCTGCCGGCCTGCCGCTCGCTCGACTGCGTGTCCATTTTTGCCCTGACGGCCGCCGATGCCGAAGTGGTCTTCCAGGTCTGTGCCGTATTCGACGCCGATGACATCTATGCCCGGCCGGCACAACCCGGACCGTTGCCGGCAGCCAGCCCGCAGGGGCTGCGCATCGCGGTGCCGCGCGCCGGCGTGCTGGCCGCTGACTGTGATGCTGCGGCGCTGGCCGCCCACACCCGCGCGCTGGATGCGCTGGTGGCGCAGGGTGCCGTGCCGGTCGAAGTCGATATCGCGCCGCTGCTGGAAGCCGCGCTGCTGCTGTACGAAGGCCCGTGGGTGGCCGAGCGCTACGCGGCGATCCGCGACTTTTTCGATGCCTCACCGGAAGCGGTGCATCCGGTGGTGCGCACCATCATCGCGCGTGCCCGCGATTACGATGCCCGTGCCACGTTCGAGGCCGATTACCGGCTGATGGCGCTGCGCCGTCAGGCCGAAGCGGTGTGGGCGGGCTGCGATGCGCTGCTGCTGCCAACCGCGCCCACGCATTACACCGTGGAGGCCGTTCTGGCCGATCCGCTGGCGACCAACAGCCGGCTCGGCCGCTACACCAACTTCGTCAACCTGCTCGATCTGGCTGCCGTGGCCGTGCCGGCCGGGCAGGGCGCGAACGGGCTGCCCGTGGGGGTGACGCTGCTGGCACCCGCCTTCTCCGACCGCTTCCTGCTGTCGCTCGCCGCCAGCCTGCACCCGGCCCTGAATACCCGCTGCGGGCGCGACATCGCCGCCGTGCCGGCTGCACCCGACGCGCTTGAACTGCCTGCCGGCAGCTATGCACTCGCCGTGGTGGGGGCGCACATGTCGGGTCTGCCGCTCAACCATGAACTGCTGAGCCGTGGCGCACGTTTCCTGCGCCGCACGCAGACTGCGCCGGCCTACCGCTTCTACGCAATGGAAGGCAAGGTGGCGCGGCCGGGCCTGGTGGCGGTGGCCAGTGGCGGCGCACGCATCGAGGCGGAAATCTGGGCCATGCCGCAGGCGGCGCTCGGCAGTTTCCTCGCCGGCATTCCTGCGCCGCTGGGGCTGGGCAAGCTCATGCTTGACGACGGCAGCGAGGTCATCGGCTTCATCTGCGAAGGCGGGCGCATCGGCCACGCCCGCGACATCACCGCGCTGGGCGGCTGGCGTGCCTACCTCGCCGACAAACAGCAACGCATTGCCTGATTCAACCTAAAAACCGCAGTTGACCGCTGATTACCTTCGTGAGAGCCGCATGAATACAGACTTTTCTGCCTTCGATGACGTTCACCATTCGGGTGAGAGCGCTACGCGCCCGCTGGCACGCCGGATCGGGCACCTGCCTTTGTCGCGCCTCCTTGCGGGTCCCGACCCGCTGCGTCGTCGCTTCGTGGCATCCACCCGATCCGACGCACCATCAGGCGCGTCCCACTGCGGTTTCTAGGTTCAAGGAGCCCGACACCATGCCCACCCTTGCCGCCGATCCGTATCCCTGGCCCTGGAATGGCGCACTGCGCGCCGACAACACTGCGCTTATCATCATCGACATGCAGATTGATTTCTGCGGCGTCGGCGGTTATGTCGACCGCATGGGCTACGACCTGTCGCTGACGCGTACGCCCATCGCGCCGATCCAGTCAGTGCTGGCCGCGATGCGCGCCTGGGGCGGGCTGGTGATCCACACCCGCGAAGGCCACCGCACCGACCTCACCGACCTGCCGCCCAACAAGCGCTGGCGCAGCCAGCGTATCGGCGCGGGCATCGGCGACCCCGGACCCTGCGGCAAGATCCTCGTGCGCGGCGAACCGGGCTGGGAAATCATCGACGAACTCGCCCCGCTGCCCGGTGAGCCCATCATCGACAAGCCCGGCAAGGGCTCGTTCTACGCCACTGATCTGGAGCTCATCCTGCGCAGGAACGGCATCGAGAATCTCGTCCTCACCGGGATCACCACCGATGTCTGCGTCCACACCACCATGCGCGACGCCAACGACCGGGGCTTTGAATGCCTGCTGCTGGCCGACTGCTGCGGCGCGACCGATCCGGGCAACCACGAGGCCGCCCTGAAGATGATCCTGATGCAGGGCGGCGTGTTCGGTGCCGTGGCCGATTCGACGCGCTTTCTGGGTGCGCTGGCGTGAGTGCGCCGGCGAGTTATCTGCCGGGTGGTGCCGCGCTCGACCAGTTGATTGCAGCGGGCCCGTGGGAAGACCTGCGGCCCGGTGTGGAAGTGCAGTTCCTGCATCGCGCACTCGGCGAGCCCATCGCCGCGCTCCTGCGCTACCAGCCCGGGGCCACGGTTCCGGTGCACCGCCACACCGGCGTCGAATTCATCTATGTGCTCCAGGGCAGCCAGCGCGATGCCGACGGCGTCTACGCGGCGGGCAGCTTCAAGGTGAACCTCCCCGGCACCCGCCATGACCTGGTCAGCGATGAAGGCTGCGTGGTGCTGATCGTCTGGCAGTCACCCGTCGAGTTCCTCTGAACTTGCCCGCTTTGGTGCACCAGGAACGCTTGAGGTGCATCGCAGCCGGATGGCAATTCGGGGTGCGGCGCTGTAAGCCAGACAGGGCGCGGCGATCGGGGTGAAGCACGGATGGCGCGATTCCTGCTTTCCTTGTATGCAATAGTGTATGCAAGAGGTCGAGAAACGCATCATGCTGCGAGTGGCTGCCCAACCGGGCATATTCGAATTCGACCCCGAACACGCCGCGCTCGTGCTCATCGACATGCAGCGCGACTTCCTCGAACCGGGCGGCTTTGGTGAGTCGCTCGGCAACGACGTGACGAAGCTGGCGAAAGTGGTGCCGCCCTTGCGCCGGCTGCTCGACGCGGCGCGCCTGGCCGGACTGACGGTGATCCACACCCGCGAGGGCCATCGTCCCGATCTGGCCGACGCGCCGCCCGCCAAGATCGCGCGCGGCCAGCCCAGCCAGCGCATTGGCGATGCCGGCCCGCTGGGGCGCATTCTGGTGCGCGGTGAAACCGGCCAGGACATCATCCCCGAGCTCTACCCGCTGCCCGGCGAGCCGGTCATCGACAAACCCGGCAAGGGCGCGTTTTACGCCACCGACTTCGCCGCCATCCTCAAACACCGCGCCATCGACACGCTCATCGTCACCGGCGTGACGACCGAGGTCTGCGTTCACACCACCGTGCGCGAAGCCAACGACCGGGGCTTTCGCTGCCTCGTGCCGGGCGATTGCTGCGGCTCGTATTTCGACGAATTCCACGAAGTCGGCTTGCGCATGATCGCGGCGCAAGGCGGCATTTTCGGCTGGGTGTGCGAGTCCGCGCCGCTGGTCGCGGCGCTGGCGACGCGCGCAACGCCCTGCGTAGTCCGATCCGCTTGAATCCACGGCCCGGCACTGCCCGGGCCCCCATGCAACCCCGAGGGAGGGCAACATGACCGCAACCAAACCCCAACTCTGGTCGCCCGGCGACTGGAACGCGCTGTTCGGCTTCGGCACGAACATCCTCGTCAACATGCTGGTGCTGACCGGCCTGTTGCGCTACGTGCTCGGGATGCCCGACGAACTGGTGTTTGGCCGCATCCTGCCCGCCGTGGGCTTGATGATGTTCCTCTCGACCGTGTATTACGCGTGGCTAGCGTACAAGCTCGCGAAAGAAACCGGGCGCATGGACGTGACCGCGCTGCCATCGGGCATTTCGGTGCCGCACATGTTCGTCGTGGTGTTCGTCATCATGCTGCCGATCAAGCTCGCCACGGGTGACGCGGTCAAGGCGTGGGAAGCGGGGTTGACGTGGGTGTTCGTGCAGAGCTTCGTCCTGATGGCGGGCGGTTTCCTCGCGCCGCATATCCGCAAGATCACGCCGCGCGCGGCGCTGTTGGGCGCGCTCGCCGGCGTCTCGATCGCCTTCATCTCGATGCGCCCGGCCTTGGAAATGTTCATGACGCCGCTGATCGGCGTGGTGTGTTTCGCGATCATCCTCGCGTCGTGGTTTGGTGGCGTGCGTTACTGGCGCGGCATTCCGGCGGGGCTGGTGGCGATTGCGGTCGGCTCGCTCATCGCGTGGGGCTCGACGCTGTTCGGTTTCAGTATCGGCGGCATGAGCCTCGACAACCTCGGCAACGCGGTATCGAGCTTCGGTTTCTCGGTGCCGATTCCAGCGTTCGGTCATGTGTTTTCGGGCTTTGAATTCATCGGCGTCATCCTCGTCACCGCGATTCCCTTCGGCATCTACGATCTGGTCGAAGCGATGGACAACGTCGAATCCGCCGAAGCCGGCGGCGATAAATTCCCGACCACGCGCGTGATTACTGCCGACGGCGTCATCAGCCTCATCGGCTGCTGCATGGGTAACCCCTTCATCAACGCCGTCTACATCGGCCACCCCGGATGGAAGGCCATCGGCGGGCGCATCGGCTACTCGGCGGCAACCGGCGTCGCGGTCTTGCTGATGGCGTGGTTCGGCGTGATCGCGGTGTTGATGGCGCTGATCCCGGTGGTCGCGATCTCGCCCATCCTGCTCTACATCGGCATGTTGATCGGTGCGCAGGCCTTCCAGGAAACCCCGAAATCGCACGCGCCGGCGGTGATCCTCGCGCTTGTGCCGCACGTCGCCGCGTGGGGCAAATTGCAGATCGACAACGCTTTGGGCGCTGCCGGCACCAGCGCGGCGGCAGTCGGCTTCGACAAGCTGGGGCAGGTCGGCATCCTGTACGAAGGTCTCGCCACGCTCGGCGGCGGCGCGATCCTCGCGAGTCTGATACTGGGCGCGCTCGCAGTGTTCATCATCGAACGCCAGTACTACCGCGCGAGTGCCTTTGCCCTGGCCGGTGCGGTGCTCACCTTCTTCGGCTTCATGCACGGCGAAGCCATCGGCGTGGCCGAGAGCCCGATGGTTGCGGCCAGCTACATGCTGGTTGCGGCGACCATGCTGTGGATTGCGCGCTCGGTCGCGAGCCCACAGCCCGAACCGGCGCGCGGGCAGGCAGACGCGCCCGAGCCCGCGATCGAATCCGCCTGATGGACGGCCCTGCCCGTCCGACCGGGCAGGGGCTATACTCGTTGCGTCCCCCTACGCGACGCGCCCGCCCATGAGCGATTCCAAGCCCAGTTCGCACGATGTCTACAGCCAGTTGCGCGAGATGATCCTCAATTTCGAGCTGTATCCCGGCAGTCGTGTCACCGAGCAGGAACTGGCGTCGCTCTTTGGCGTAAGCCGCACGCCCGTGCGGGGTGCGCTGCAGCGGCTGGAGGCGGAAGGCTACCTCACCATCCAGCCCAAGCAGGGCTGCTACATCCGCGCGCTCGACATCGCCGAACTCACCCAGTATTACCAGGTGCGCATCGCGCTGGAGATGTTCTCGCTGGAGCTGGCCTGTACCTACATGCCGGACGCCAAGCTCAAGGAACTGGCCGAGGCCTGGGATCCGGAGAAGCAGAACGAGCGCAGCGACAATCCGGAAGAAATGGAAGCGCGCGACGAATCCTTCCACATGGCGCTCGCGGAAGGCGGAGGCAACCTCGCGCTGGTCGAATATCTGGCCGACATCAACCGCCGCATCCGCATCATCCGCCGGCTCGATTTCACCAACGGCGGTCGCATCGACAAAACCTACGAAGAACACCACACGCTCTGCATGCACCTGCTGGCGCGCAACCTTGCGCGTGCCCAGGCGCTCATGCGCGAACACATCTCACACAGCGAGAATTTTGCGAAAAACCTGACGCTGACCCAGCTCGCCAAGAGCCGGTTTTTGCTCAAGCGCCCGGACGAGATCGCAAGCTGACCTTGCCGCTCCGGTTTACCAGAAGCGATACCAGGCCTTGCCTTCGGTGTTGACGCCCTTGGCGTATTTGCTCTGGGGGAAATTGAGCGCGAGTACGCGCTGGGCATCGTCGCGCAGTTCGGGAAGCTTGAGCTTGTCATAGGCGATCACCATGATGGCGAGCGCTTCTTCCAGCGCGGGGGCTTCGGGGTAGGTTTTCAGCACTTCCTTGGCGCGGTTGGCTGCGGCGACCCAGGCTTCGCGCTTGAGGTAGTACTTGGCGACGTGGACTTCGTTGTTGGCGAGCGCGTTGACCAGGTACTTCATGCGGGCCGTGGAATCGGCGGCATACTTGCTGTCGGGGAAGCGGGTGACCAGTTCCTTGAAGGACAGGAAGGCTTCACGGGCGGCCTTGGGGTCGCGCTCGGACAGATCCTGGTCGACCAGATTGCCGAGCAGGCCCAGATCGTCGTTAAAATTCGCCAGGCCCTTCAGGTAGTAGGCGTAGTCGACGTTAGGGTGATTGGGGTGCAGCTTGATGAAGCGGTCGCAGGCGGCAATGGCGGAAATCGGCTCGTTGTCCTTGTAATAGGCGTAGGCAACTTCCAGCTGGGCCTGCTGGGCGTAGCGCCCGAAGGGATAGCGCGATTCCAGCGTTTCGAACAGTTTCACTGCCCGTTCATAGTTGCCGCTGCTGAGGTTGTCCTTGGCTTCGGCATAGAGTTTCTGGGCCGACCAGCTTGCGGTTTCGTCCTGGACTTCGGGCAGCAGGCCGCAGCCCCCCAGCGCCAGGACGGCGGCAAGACTTGCAGAACCCAGCGCGCGGCGCAGGGCGGACAAACCGGAAAAACCTTGATTGAACATGGCTAAAGACACCGAAAAATCGTCGACCGATTATAAGGGAAATGCGGATGAGGCCGTCCGTGAGCTGGTCATCCCCGACGAACACGGCGGTCAGCGGCTCGATCAGGCGCTGGCGGCGCTGTTGCCGGAGTATTCGCGCAACCGTATCCAGAACTGGATCCGTGCGCGCAAGATTTCGGTGGACGAGGCCTGGGGCACCACGCGAATGAAGGTGATCGGCGGCGAATCGGTACGGGTGGAAGTGGAACCCGATCCCGGTGCCACGCCGGACGCGCCGGAGGCGATTCCGCTCAACGTGGTATTCGAGGATCCGATGCTGCTGGTGATCGACAAGCCGGTGGGACTGGTGGTGCACCCCGGCAGCGGCAATCCGCGTGGCACCTTGCTGAATGCGCTGCTGTATCGCGTGCCGCAGGTGGCCGAGCTGCCGCGCGCCGGCATCGTGCATCGCCTGGACAAGGACACCTCGGGTCTGCTGGTGGTGGCCAAAACGCTCAAGGCGCATACCGACCTGGTGCGCCAGTTGCAGGCGCGCACGGTCAAGCGGGAATACCTGGCGCTGGTTTACGGTGAGGTGGACCGGGCCGGCACCGTGGACGCGCCGCTGGCGCGCGACCCGCACAACCGCACCAAGCGTGGCGTGCATCCGCTGGGCAAACCGGCAGTCACGCATTTCGAGCCGGTGGAACGCTTTGCCGGCGGCATCACGCTGCTGCGCTGCAAGCTGGAAACCGGCCGCACCCACCAGATCCGCGTCCACATGCAGCATATCGGGCATCCGCTGGTGGGCGAGCAGGTCTACAGCGCCAGCCGTCGCGGCTATCACAAGATTCCGTTTCCGCGCCAGGCGCTGCATGCCGAACGGCTGGGCCTGATCCATCCGCACACCCAGGATTACCGGCAATGGGAATGCCCGCTGCCGCCTGATTTTGCCTCGCTGCTGCAAGCCCTGCGCGACAACACCGACTGGATCAAATGAATCCCCTCTATCCAGACTGGCCCGCCCCATCCGGGGTGCGCGGCCTGATGACCGTGCGTACCGGCGGCGTCAGCCTCGCGCCCTGGGACAGCCTGAACCTGGGCGACCATGTGAACGACGACCCGGCCCACGTGGCAGCCAACCGCGCCCGCATGCGCGCGTGGCTGCCAGGCGAGCCGGTCTGGCTCAATCAGGTGCACAGCGCGCGCGTGGTCGAAGCAGGCAGCGAACCCCGGCCGGCGGCCGATGCCTGCTTCAGTCGCACGCCCGGGCGGGTCTGTGCAGTGCTCACTGCCGACTGCCTGCCGGTGCTGTTCTGCGACCGGGCGGGCAGTGTGGTGGCTGCCGCCCATGCCGGCTGGCGCGGCCTGGCAGGCGGTGTGCTCGAAGCGACGGTGGCGGCCATGGCTGTGCCGCCCGGCGATATTCTGGCGTGGATGGGGGCTGCCATCGGCCCGGCAGCCTTTGAAGTGGGCAATGACGTGCGCGAGGCTTTTCTTGCCCTGCATCCGGCCACGGCTGCCGCCTTTGTGTCGCAGGGCGCACCGGGCAAGTGGCGGGCCGACATCTACGCGCTGGCGCGCATCCGGCTGGCGCATGCCGGTGTGCATGCCGTGAGCGGGGGCGGTCGCTGCACCTTTACCGAATCCGACAGCTTCTTTTCCTATCGACGCGATGGGGTGACCGGGCGCATGGCGTCGGCCGTCTGGCTGGCCTGACCCCGGATCTTAAAAATCTTCGCGTATCCGCAGATAGCGCGGGTGGCGGGGCAGGCCGTTCTTCGTCAGGTTCAGATAGCGGTAGGTGAGGCGTGTGCCAACTGGTGGCGGTGCGCGACGCAAGGCGTCGGTGAGGCCGCTGCCCAGCCGGAAGCGCTTGCCGTCGGGCATGGCCATTTCCAGCGCGCCGGTCATGCCGGCATATTTGCCCTGACCCGGCACATGGCCGACCACCACCGCTTCCGCGTCCAGCCAGGGCTTCAGCTTCAGCAGCGCATCGCTGCGACCCGTGACGTAAGGGGCGTCGGCACGGTGCAGCATCAGGCCTTCGCCACCGGCGCGCACCACGGCATCGAGGCGGCGCAACAGTTCGGCGTGGCTAGCCACGGTCGTCTGTTCGACTGCCACCAGCCAGGGCACGCCGGCCGCGTCGACCAGCGCGCGCAAGCGGGCGTAACGCGCAGCAAAATCGCCCGGCGCATCCGGCAGCTCGAACACCAGGTAGCGCACTGCACGCCACTCGGTGTCGACGGCGATCTGTTTGCGCACCATGCCCGACAGGGCATCGAATTGCCCGTGCCCCAGCCACAGCTCACCGTCGAGCGGCACGGCGGGAAAATGTGCGGTGAACCAGGCGGGGGCCGGCACGATGCCGCCGCCCCGGAAGCGCAGCGCCCGCCCGTCCCACTGCGCGCGCACGCCGTCGAATTTTTCGCTGACCAGATACCGGCTCACGTCGATGCCGGCCACATAGGTTTCGGCCAGCAGCATGGCAGGGGCGGGCGGGGTGTCGCTGGCCTGCACGGCCACGCTGCCCATCAGCGCCGCCAGTGCCAGCAGCCCGGCGCGGATCAGTCCAGCCATTTCTGCATGAAGCGTGCCTCGCCCATTGCGGGGTCGAGGCGGTAGTCGTCGAAACCGATCTTGAGGTACAGCCCGCGTGCCGCGTGATTTTCCGACAGCACTTCGAGCGTGAGCTTGCACGCGCCACGCTCGCGGGCGATCGCCTCCACCTCGGCGAACAGCCGCGCGGCGATGCCGCGTCCGCGATGTGAGGCGCGCACGACCACGTCGTGGATGTTCACCAGCGGCCTGCAGGCGAAGGTGGAGAAACCTTCGATGGCGTTGATGAGGCCGACCGCCTCGCCGCCTTCGAAGGCGAGCACGCTGAAGACGAAGGGCCGGGTGGCGAGCGACTCGACCAGGTGGGCGCGGGCGAAATCCGACAGCGGTGCGCCGCCGCCCGCCGGGTCCTGCGCGTAGTGATCGAGCAGGTCGAGCAGGGCGGCCGCGTGTGCCGGGTTGGCGTAGTCGGCGCGGACGAGGGTAAGGGTGTCAGGCATCGGCCACAAAGCGCATGGAGAGGTCGACCGCGCGGATGTGCTTGGTGAGCCCGCCGATGGAGATGCGGTCCACGCCGGTGTCGGCGATGGCGCGCACCGTTTCCAGTGTGACATTGCCCGAGGCCTCGAGCAGGGCGCGGCCGGCCGTGCGCTGCACCGCCTGCCGCATGGCTTCGAGGTCGAAGTTGTCGAGCAGGATGAGCCGTGCCCCGGCCGCGAGCGCGGCGTCGAGCTGGTCCAGGGTTTCCACCTCGATCTGCACGCTCACGTGCCCCCCCGCCAGCTTGAACGCGGCGTCCAGGACCGGCGCAATGCCGCCGGCGGCGGCGATGTGGTTTTCCTTGATGAGGATGCCGTCATAGAGCCCGATGCGCTGGTTCTGCCCGCCGCCCACGCGCACGGCGTATTTCTCGGCCAGCCTCAATCCCGGCAGCGTCTTGCGGGTATCGAGGATGGCGGCATGGGTGCCGCGCACTGCTTCGACATAGGGACGGGTTGCGCTGGCCACTGCCGACAGGGTTTGCAGGAAATTGAGTGCCGGGCGCTCGGCTGTGAGCAGGGCGCGGGCGTTGCCATGGACGGTGACCAGCACGGTGTTCGCGGCCACGGCGTCGCCTTCGCTCACCTGCCAGTCCAGGCGGCAGGCCGGGTCCAGCGCACGAAAGCAGGCGTCGAACCAGGGCCGGCCCGCGATCACCGCAGGTTCTCGGCTGATGATGCGGGCATGGGCGGTCTGGTCGGCAGGGACCAGTCGGGCGGTCAGGTCGCCGCTGCCAACATCCTCCTCCAGCGCACGCGCGACATCGGTTTCCACAGTAGTTGGCAGAAAATCGGACATGGCGGGTTTATTTCGGACAAGACGGGTTGAAATCGGCGAAACCGCCTTTACTTGGGTGGCATTGAATATAACCCATGCAAGAGGGCTCCCATGCGTTTCGACAAACTCACCACGCCGTTCCAGACCGCCATCCAGGATGCGCAGAGTCTCGCGCTCGGCAACGACAATTCGTTCATCGAGCCGGTGCATCTGCTGGCGGCACTGGTCAATCAGGAAGGCGGCTCGGCCAAGCCCATTTTGCAGAAGGCCGGCGTGCGCCTGCCCGCGCTGGTCTCCGCCCTGCAGGCCGCGATGAACCGCCTGCCCAAGGTGGAGGGCACGGGCGGCGAAATCCAGCCATCCAAGGAATTGGTCAATCTCTTCAACCTTACCGACAAGGAAGCCAGCAAGCGCGGCGATGCCTTCATCGCCAGCGAACTGTTCCTGCTGGCGGCGGTGGACGACAAGGGCGAGGCAGGCCGCCTGCTGCGCGACAACGGGGCCAGCCGCAAGGCACTGGAATCTGCCGTCAATGACATTCGCGGCGGTGAAGGCGTGGACACGCAGGACGCCGAAGGCCAGCGCGAAGCCCTGAAAAAATACACGCTCGACCTCACCGAGCGCGCACGCGAAGGCAAGCTCGATCCGGTGATCGGCCGCGACGACGAAATCCGGCGCGCCATTCAAATTCTGCAACGCCGCACCAAGAACAACCCGGTGCTGATCGGCGAACCCGGCGTTGGCAAAACCGCCATCGTCGAAGGCCTGGCGCAGCGCATCGTCAACGACGAAGTGCCGGAAACGCTCAAGGGCAAGAAAGTGCTGGTGCTCGACCTGGCTGCGCTGCTGGCCGGGGCCAAGTATCGCGGTGAATTCGAGGAACGCCTGAAGGCCGTGCTGAAGGAGCTGGCGCAGGACGCCGGCCGCACGATTGTGTTCCTGGACGAGATTCATACCCTGGTTGGCGCGGGCAAGGCCGAAGGCGCGATCGACGCCGGCAACATGCTGAAACCCGCGCTCGCGCGCGGCGAACTGCACCTCATCGGCGCGACCACGCTCGACGAATACCGCAAATACATCGAGAAAGACGCCGCACTCGAACGCCGCTTCCAGAAGGTGCTGGTGGACGAACCCAGCGTGGAATCGACCATTGCCATCCTGCGCGGCCTGCAGGAAAAATACGAACTGCACCACGGCGTGGACATCACCGACCCGGCCATCGTCGCCGCCGCCGAATTGAGCCACCGCTACATCACTGACCGCTTCCTGCCCGACAAGGCCATCGACCTCATCGACGAAGCCGCCGCGCGCATCAAGATGGAAATCGACTCCAAGCCCGAGGTGATGGACAAGCTCGACCGCCGCATCATCCAGTTGAAGATCGAACGCGAAGCGGTCAAGCGCGAAACCGACGAGGCGTCGAAAAAACGCCTCGGCCTCATCGCCGACGAAATCGACCGTCTGGGACGCGAGTACGCCGACCTCGAAGAAATCTGGAAATCCGAGAAAGCCCAGGTGCAGGGCAGCGCGCACATCAAGGAAGAAATCGACAAGCTGCGCAGCGAGATGGTCGAGCTGCAACGCCGGGGCCAGTACGACAAGCTCGCCGAGATTCAGTACGGCAAGCTGCCGCAGCTGGAGGCGCAGCTGAAGCACGCCGAAGCCAGCGGCGACAAGCCCGTGTTCAAGCTGCTGCGTACCGAAGTCGGCGCGGAAGAAATCGCCGAAGTCGTCTCGCGCGCCACCGGCATTCCCGTCTCTAAGATGATGCAGGGCGAGCGCGACAAGCTGCTGCACATGGAAGACAAGCTGCACGCGCGTGTCGTCGGCCAGGACGAGGCCGTGCGCGTGGTCTCCGACGCGATCCGCCGTTCGCGCGCGGGCTTGTCCGACCCGAACCGGCCGCTCGGCAGCTTCCTCTTCCTCGGCCCCACCGGCGTCGGCAAGACCGAGCTGTGCAAAACGCTCGCCGAATATCTGTTCGATTCCGCCGACCACATGGTGCGCATCGACATGAGCGAATTCATGGAGAAGCACTCGGTCGCGCGCCTGATCGGCGCGCCGCCCGGCTACGTCGGCTACGAAGAAGGCGGCTATCTCACCGAGGCCGTGCGCCGCAAGCCCTATTCCGTGATCCTCATGGACGAGGTTGAGAAGGCGCACCCGGACGTGTTCAACGTGCTGCTGCAAGTGCTCGACGACGGCCGGCTGACGGACGGCCAGGGCCGCACCGTGGACTTCCGCAACACCGTGATCGTGATGACCTCCAACCTGGGCAGCCAGATGATCCAATCCATGGCCGGCGATGACTACCAAGTGGTGAAGCTCGCCGTGCTGGGCGAGGTGAAGAGCTATTTCCGGCCCGAGTTCATCAACCGCATCGACGAAGTGGTGGTGTTCCACGCGCTGGGTGAGGCACACATCGCCAGCATCGCGCGCATCCAGTTGCAGGGTCTGGAAAAGCGGCTGGCACAGATGGAAATGAAACTGGAAATCAGCGATGCCGCACTGGCCAAAATCGCCGAAGCTGGCTTCGACCCGATCTACGGCGCGCGGCCACTCAAGCGCGCGATCCAGAGCGAGCTGGAAAACCCGCTGGCGAAGGAAATCCTGTCCGGACGCTTCGCGCCCAAGGACACGATCCGGGTGGATGCGCAGGCTGGGGAGTTCCGGTTCGAAAAGGGAACGGACGACGTGGCTTGATCGGTGTACTGACAAAAAGCGGGCGAGTGATCGCCCGCTTTTTTTGCGCTGCTGTTTATGGCGGTTTCTCGGCCATTGCCGCCGTTGACGTACTGCGCCACAGATGTCAGCTATACAGCGCAGACCGGCCAGACCAGAAATGCCGCTGAGGCCAGAAAGCCGCCGCACGAAAGGCGCCTTGATGGCCTTCGTGCGGCCGTCGCTCTCACTGCTAGACCTCAGTCTGCTCCGAGATCTCCAGCGCGTCATCGACCTCGATCCCGAGGTATCGAACTGTACTCTCCAGCTTGGTATGGCCAAGCAAGAGCTGGACGGCCCTTAGGTTCTTGGTTCGCTTGTAGATCAGTGTCGCTTTGGTCCGTCGCATGGTGTGCGTGCCATAGACCGTCGAATCGAGCCCGATGGAGGCAACCCACTGATGCACGATGCGGGCGTACTGGCGGGTAGAAACATGGGGCGATTTCACCAAGCGACTGGGGAACAGATAGTGCTCCGGCCTCAAACTTGCCATTTCGATCCATGCCAAGACGGCAGACCTGGTCGGTTCGGTCAACTCGAACTGCACCGGGCGTTGGGTTTTTCGCTGCACGACCATCGCTCGGGGCAATATCTGATTGCCATGCGTCACGTCCCGAACGTGGAGATTCACCAGGTCGCAGCCACGCAACTTGCTGTCGATTGCCAGGTTGAACATGGCCAGGTCGCGAACACGATGTTCGTTTTGAAGGTGGATTCGGATGGCCCAGATGTCCTTGGGCTTGAGTGGCGGCTTTTGGCCGACCAGCTTGCCCTTGTTCCAAGGTTCCCGGAATTGATTGGCTTCCATGTCAGACTCCTTCGTGGTTGATGGGAGTCTGATTGTCTTGCCGAATCGCGGATGGCTGCTTTCAGGTGGACAGATTGGATGCGTGCAACCAGAGAGGTTGCCGCCGACGCAAAGCAATGAGGTGGCAGAACGACCAAGGTTTCATATCAAGAAAACACGACACGGTTCATGGGCTGTCTCTCTGGTATCTCGCTGCACCCATCGCAAACGGTCGGTACGTGCCCCCGAGACATCATCTGACGCATAACGTCCACGCCAGGGAAGTCACGTGTGTCTTTGATAAAGCAACAAGGCAATTCCTTGCCATTCACGTCAAAATAACGCATCAGCGGCCTCGACAGATAGCGACAAGTGCCAGCCGCACGTTTGACAAGTGGTTTAATGACCTGGTGATTTTGATAATGGATGGCATAGTCGGACTTTGGCTGAAGAGGCTGGACGATATGCCGGGTCAGCCTATGCGCCCGCAAGTAATCCTTCAGCGCATCCATAGGTTGCCCGTAATCAACGGTGTGGATGATGAGTCGTTTCGGCCCCAAGTGACTCAGCAGGATATCCACATTGCGGAGAACAAAATCAAGCTTGAGGCGTCCGATGCGATTTGCTTCGACCTCATCCACGGTATCCAAAGAAATGCCCAGGTTTGGAAGCAATCGGTCGGCCAGATCGGCATCGATTCGGCTTCCATTGGTGATGGTGTAGGGGAGGTACCCCGCTTTGCCCAGACGCTCAGCCCAATCCCAGAAACGCGGATGCATCGTGGGCTCACCTTCACCCTGCAACGATACGGCATGCCTGCCGGGAGTGAGACGCCCAAGAATATCGTTCATGGTTGCCTCCGTCATGTGTCGCTGCGGCATGGTGCGGCCTGCACAATAGAAGCAGCGGAAATTGCATTTGGTTGTTATTTCAATCTGATGGAACACGTCGCTACCGCTCCCGCAAGCTCTCGCTGCCATACTGCATCAGCGGACTCAGGAAATACTCGATCACCCGCCGCTTGCCCGTCTTGACCTCGACCGTTACCGCCATGCCGGGAGTCAGCCGCACGGTCTTGTTCTCCACCCGGATGGTGTCCCTGGCGAGCTTCACCCGGGTCGAATAGATCAATCCCAGCTTCTCGTCCTGGATGGCGTCCGATGACACCTGGGTGATGGTGCCGTGGATCGTGCCGTACTTGGTGAAGGGGAAGGTCTCCACTTTCACTTCGGCATCCTGTCCCGGATTGACGAAGCCGATGTCCTTGTTGGGCAGCATGGCTTCGACTTCGAGCACGTTGTCCTTGGGCACGATCACCATCAAGGGCTGGGCGGGGGTGACAACACCGCTGACGGTAGTCACCACCAGTTGCTGCACAGTGCCCGCCACCGGCGCGGTCATGCGCATCAGGCGGCCCCGCTGGTCGGCCTTGACCAGCTCCTGTTCCAGCGACGCAGCCTTTTGTGAGGCCAGATTGTGCTGGTCCAGCAGTTGCCGGCGTGTTTCGGCGGTGAGGGTGGCTTGCTGCTGTTGCGCTTCCATCAGGGCTGCCCGGATTTCAGCGACTTTGGAGCGGCTGCTGGCCAGATCCTGTTCCTGTTCGATGCGTGCCTGCTCGCGTTCCAGATAACCGTGCTGGGAGATGAAGTTCTCTTTCACAAGCTTCTGGTAGTCCTGCGCGCGCTGGCGGGCGATGGGGGCGGTCTGTTCGAGCTTGACGACCTGATCCTGAGTGGCCTGAAGCTCTGCCCGGCGGCGCGCGATCTCGGCCTGCAATTGCAGCTGGCGGGCCTGGTATTCCTGATATTGGCCGGTGGCCTGGATTTGCTCGGAAAGCAGGCGGGCCGCATCGACGCCGTCCAGCGGTTTCAGCCTGGGTGCCCTGCCGTCTGCCAATGCCGCCAGCAGGGCTTCTGCGCGCAGCGCCTCCAATCGCGCAGTCAGGGCTTCGTTGCGCAGCCGCTCGCTGTCGGCGGTGGCGGTGGTGGCATCGAGCTCGATCAGCACTTGCCCTAACTTGACTTCCTGCCCGTCGCGCACGTGAATCGCCTTGACCACGGCAGTCTCCATCGGCTGGATGACCTTGGTACGATCGTTGGGGATGATCTTGCCAACGGCGGTGGCGACCACATCGATGCGGCCAAAGCTGGCCCACAGGACCGCAATCACGGCAAAGGCAATGATCAGCCACAGCGTAATGCGGGGCGCGGGGTGGACCGGCGTATCGCGCAAGGCGAGCGCGGCCGGCAGAAACTGGGCCTCGTGCGCTTGCAGCACAGGGGCGTCGGTCTCTTTGCGCTGCGACCATGCGTGGCGGAAGATTTTGGCGTAGCGCTTGAAGAGGTCTGCGAGAGCGTGGCGTTTCATCTCAGTCGATCTCAGGCGTGTTGCAGCCGATGCAGGCGGGAATAATGGCCCGCTTCGTGTTGCAATAGTTCGGCGTGCGTCCCGGCCTCGACGATCTGGCCGTGATCCATCACCAGGATGCGGTTGGCATGGCGCACGGCCGACAGGCGATGCGCGATGATGATGACGGTACGGCCCTGGCAAATGGCGCTCATGTTCTGCTGGATGATGCGTTCGGATTCGTAATCCAGCGCACTGGTGGCTTCGTCGAAGATCAGGATGCGCGGCTCGTTCATCAGGGCACGCGCAATGGCGATGCGCTGGCGCTGGCCGCCCGAAAGGGTTGAGCCGTGTTCGCCGACCATGGTGTCATAGGCTTCCGACAGTTCCAGAATGAATTCGTGCGCCCCGGCCAGCTTGGCCGCCTGGATCACCTGCTCCAGCGGCGCACCGGGGTCGGCCAGGGCGATGTTCTCGCGCAGGGTGCGGTTGAACAGCACGTTCTCCTGCAACACCACCCCGATCTGCCGTCTCAGGCTGGCGGCATCGATGAGCGTCAAATCGATTCCGTCGATCAGCACCCGGCCGCGCTCTGGCACGTACAGGCGCTGAATTAATTTAGTGAGCGTGCTCTTGCCCGAACCGGAGCGGCCGACGATACCGATGACTTCACCGGGCGCAATGTCCAGACTGATGCCTTTGAGCACTTCGGGGGTGTCGGGCCGGTAGCGGAACTGGACCTGATCGAAGGTGATGCGGCCGGCGATCGGCGGCAGGCTGCTCTTGGCGCCGGCTGCTTCGGTGGGGGCATTGAGAATGTCACCCAAGCGCTGGACCGAAATACCGGTCTGCTGGAAGTCAGTCCACAGCTGCGCCAGACGCATGATCGGCTGCGCGACGCGGCCAGCCAGCATGTTGAAGGCGATGAGTTGGCCCACGGTGAGTTGGCCCTCGATCACCAGCCTGGCGCCCAGCCATAGGGTTCCGACGGTGACGAGCTTGCCCACCAGATTGGTGCTTTCGTGTGCCAGCGTTGAAACGGTCGCTGACTTGAATCCGGCCGCACATATCCCGCCAGTTGCGCATCCCAACGACGCTGCATCTGCGGTTCCACCGCCATGCTCTTGAGGGTATCGATGCCGGATACGGTCTCGACCAGGAAAGCCTGGTTCTCGGCGCCGCGGTTGAACTTCTCGTGCAGCCGGGCGCGCAGGATCGGCGTGACCAGCAGGGCAATCACGAAATACAGCGGCAGGGACGCCAGCACCACCAGCGTGAGCCAGCCGCTGTAGAACAGCATCACAGCGATGAACACGACCGAGAACAAGACGTCGAGCACGACGGTGATCGAGTTGCCGGTGAGGAAGGCGCGGATGTTCTCCAGTTCACGCACGCGGGCGACCGAATCGCCGACGCGGCGGGCCTGGAAGTAGCCCAGCGGCAGCGCGAGCAGATGCCGGAACAGCCGTGCGCCGAGTTCGACGTCGATGCGGCTGGTGGTGTGGGCGAACACATAGCTGCGCAGACCCGAGAGCACCACTTCGAAGATTGACACCACCAGAAGCCCGACGGCGATGACGTCGAGCGTGGTCAGCCCCCGGTGCACCAGCACCTTGTCCATCACCACCTGAAAGAATAGCGGGGTGACCAGCGCAAACAGATTGAGCACGAACGATACCAGCAGCACTTCCCCGAGCAGCTTGCGGTATTTGACGACAGCGGGGATGAACCAGGAGAAGTCGAACTTCGCCATGTCGCCGACGAGCGAGGCGCGGGAGGTGAAGAGGATCAGTTCGCCAGGCCAGCGCGCCAGCAGTTCCTCGCGCGAAATGACCTGGGGCCGTTCGGCCTTGGGATCGTGGATCAGCGCCTTGTCGGCGTCGAAGCGGGCGAGGATGAAGTAGCCGCCTGAACTGTCCACCGCCATGGCAGGCAGCGGGGTGCGATCCAGCCGATCGAGTGTGGTCTTGACCGGCTTCGCCTGCAAACCCAGGTGCTTGGCGGCAAGCAGGATTTCGGACTTGCCGAATGCATCGCCCGACACCTTGAATTGATGTGCAAGCTGGTCGGGATCGGTGGCAATCTGGTGAAAGCGCGCCAGCATCACCAGGCAGGTGAGGCCGGTGTCCAGCGCTGCACTGGGTGTGGCCGCAACACGTGGAGATTCTTGTTCAGACATATACCGCTCAACGTAAAGAGAAAAGCCCGCGGGCTTACCACCCTAAGGGTGTAAGGCCCGCGGGCAAAGAGAGACCTACAACAGGCCGCTTACTGCCAGCTCGCCGCAATCACCGGTGCAAGGCTCGTCTGGTAGGCCGTAGGCAAGGCGGTCTGACCGGCTGCCGGGGGAGCAAAGGCAGCCATAGCATTCACCAGATTCTGCACCTGGCTGGCAAGCACCACCTGGCCGTTGCCGGCCTCGATACGCTCCACATGGTAAGCCGAGCCCAGATACCAATTGCTGATAGACACTGTGTCCTGGCTGCCGACCACGCTGACCGACAAGTCATCTCCCGTACGCGAAAACCATAACTGCTCAGAGCTGATGTCCGCGGCAAAGCGCAAAGTGTCGGTGTTGCCGCTCGTCAGATCGCAGTCAACGATGGTATCCGCGCCATCGCCGCGGCCGAACAGATACAGGTCGTTGCCCGTACCGCCAAGCAAACGATCGTTGCCCTTTCCACCGATCAGGATGTCGTTCCCTCCCAGCCCGACCAGCGTATTGGCTGCACTGTTACCGATAAGCACATTGTCCATAGAGTTGCCGGTGCCATTGATGGCGCCGCTTCCCGTCAGGGTAAGGTTCTCGACATACCACGGAAGTTGGTAACTGACACCCGCCTCCACGGTGTCCACGCCCCCGCCCGCAAATTCCATCACTTGATCCCACGGGTTATCGACAATGTAGAGGTCATCCCCGCCAAAACCTGCCATGAAGTCTGCGCTAGCCTTCCCGTCAATACGGTCGTTTCCGGCGGTGCCAATTAGAAAATCGCAGCCAGCAGTGCCGTTGATTTCTTTGTAACCGGGGCTAACAGAGAATGTAAAGCTATCTGCAACCTGTACCCCGGCCAGATCAGAAGCAGTCACTTTGACGCTGAAATTGCCAACATCCCCGCCGCCCGGCGTGCCGGCAAATGTCAAGGTGGTGGCGTCGAAGGATAGCCAAGTGGGCAGCGGATCGCCGTTATCCAAAGTGACTTCATAGCTCAGGTTGTCGCCCACATCCGGATCGGTAAAAGTATCCGCCGGCAGGGTGTATTCATATGCCAGACCCTGCTTGGCACTCTGATCCAGGATTGGTGCACTCACGACCGGCGCATCGTTGACGTTCAGAACGCTCAAATCGAACGCCGTCGCAACGCTCTCGCCAGCCAAGTCAGTCGCCGTCACCGATATCGCCAGGCTTCCCACTTCCGCATTGCCAGGCGTGCCGTTAAACGTACGCGTCGCCGCATCGAAGCTCAGCCAGGTTGGCAAGGCACTGCCATCCGTCAGCATGGCCGAATAGCTCAGGCTGTCTCCCGCATCCACGTCCAGGAACGTGCTTTCTGGCAAGGTATACGAGAAAGCTTCGTCTTCGAGCAAGGTCTGGGCGGGAAGCGCGGTCACAACTATCGGTGCGTCATTGGTGTTGACCACTTCCAGGGCGAACACCTGGACGGCCGTTGTACCCGCCAGATCGGTCGCGGTCACCGCAAGCCGAAGGTTGCCCACATCGCCGTTGGCAGGCAGGCCGGAGAAAGTGCCGGTCTGGGCGTCGAAACTCAGCCAGTCGGGCAGCGGGTCGCCGTTCTCCAGCGTGGCCGCGTAGGTGAGCACATCTCCCACATCGACATCGCGGAAGCTGTCGGCGGGCAGCGTGAAGCTGAAGACGCTGTCTTCCAGGGTGCTCAGGTCGGCCAGGGGCGTACCGGCTTCGGGAGCGTCGTTGGTGTTCTGCACGCTGATATTGAAGGTTGTGCTGGCGGCAGCGCCGAAATGATCCTTGCCTTCCACCACAACCGCGATGTCACCCACGTGATCGTTCGCGGGCCTACCATTCAAGGTTTGTGAGACAGGATCGAAGCTCAGCCATGTCGGCAGAGGTTCGCCGTTGGTCTGCCGCAGCACAACCTGTATCTCGTCGGATGCGTCTGGATCGCTGAACAGGTCGGCGGGCAAGATCAGGCTGAAATCCTGATCCTCCGTCGCCACAGCGTCTTCCAGTTGCATGGTTGCAACTGGAGCACGGTTCATCTGTTCTGTGAGCGACACCAGCGTGCCGTCTTCAAACAGGAGTGCCAGAATGACCGGATTGCCTTCTGGGCCGTGGTAGTTATCGATCCGCACAGCATCCACGTCGCTGTAATGCAGAACGAGGGTGCTACCGTCCCATTCACGGCGGACGTCCTCAGGGCGGATGTCGGTTCCGAAGCGGATGTAATTAAAATCGGTCGCGCCACTGTCGATGATCGTGTCGACGCCGTCCCCCTTGTTGAAGACATAGGCATCATCGCCCTCGCCACCGTAGAGTACGTCGTTGCCCTGTCCACCATACAGCTCGTCACTGCCGCTCCCCCCATGGAGAACATCGTCGCCGCCACCACCATGGAGCCTGTCGGCAAGGTTCGTACCGGTCAGTTCGTTCGCTTGCTCATCGCCTTCAACCAGGAAACCGCCCGAAACCAGTGTGGCGTAGTCCCATACCGTGCCATCGGCGAATTCAAAGCGATCAACGGCATGACCACCTCCGAGCACATCGTCCGGATTGAGTCCGGTCAAAAGCACAATATCGCCGTCGCCACCATAAGAGATTCGGAGCAAATGACCACCGTTGCCGTCCGCCTCAAAACGCAGGTTGGCGCGTAACACTTCAGGATCGATGCCGGGCCCAAAGCGCAACACGTTGCCAGCATCCTGAGCGGCGATATCCTCGATAAAGACATCGCCGTCGCCAATATTGACGTCGTAGACGTCTTGGATGTGATCGCCATAACGCACGCCCCGTGCCATCAGATCATCGAACGACAGACTGATGCCCCACCATGGCAGGCTGATTTCCGAAACCGGAGCCTGCATGCCCGGCGCGCGAGGATCGAATCCGGCAAAGCGGATCAGATCACCCTCATCGTTCAGGCTCAGCAGCAGGTCGCGTCCGTCGAATTCCAGGCGAAGATTGTCAGCATTGATATCGCCGGTGATTTCGATGCGGTTCGTGTCCTGTTCGCGCCAGGTCTCGGCGATCAGGATTTCGGCGGGGCTAGCGCCCCATTCCTTATGGATGCGGTAGGTATCCGACCCCGCGCCGCCCACCAGCCTATCCGCGCCGCCCTGGCCATCCAGTACGTCATCGCCGTCACCGCCGATCAGGGTATCGGCAACCGACGTGCCTTCAAGCCAGCCGCCTTCGTCACCCGCCAGCTCGGTCCTACCTGTGGCTTCGATGGACTCGGCCACGATTTCCGTGCCGTCGGTAAAGCGGATGATGTCCACCGAACGGGTTTGCGTCGCGCGATTCGGCTCATAGCCACGCAGAATCACCCGGTCGCCGGACTGATTTGCGAACTCGATTACCAGATCGCCGTTGAGCTCTGAATAGCGCAAGTCCTCCGGCCGGATGCCAGGACCAAAACTGAGGATGTTGGGCGCGTCGTCAACGATGGCGCCACCATAGCCCCCCCCATCTTCGCCAACAAATATCGCCACATCGCCGCCGTAGCCCCAGCTGAGCACGCGGCGGTCGTCGTCGATGACGACTTCGCCGTGGCCGAGCTGGTACATATAGGTATCGCCGCCCCATTCGCCGTAGAGTTCGTCGTACCCCGCACCGCCCGTGAGCACATCGTCACCCCAGCCACCGTAAATCACATCGTTTCCGGCACCGCCATCGAGCACATCATTGCCATCGCCGCCGAGAATCAGATCGTTGCCTTCGCCACCGAGGATGACGTCGTTCCCTGCCAGACCCAGTACGGTGTCGTTGCCCGCACCCGCATCCAGCGTGTCGCCCGAGGGGGTACCATAGAGCACGTCATCACCACTGGTGGGGGTGTTGTTGGCGAGGTTTGCCGCGGTGAACAGATCGCCAGCCTGAGCATAAGCGACCGCCTCCAGACCACCTGCCGGGGCGACCGTACCGGTTAGCTCGAACCCCGTGCCGTCGAAGGCGAGCGGCGAGTCCGCCGTTGCAGACAAGAGCGCTGCGCCATTGGCCCGCAGCCAACCGGCCAAGTCATAAACGCGTGTTTTACCGCCGGCGTCGATGAACTGTATCCGTTCCATATCGCCCGGCAGGTCGTCGGCGTGAACACCATCAAGCGTAACCACACCGCCCGTACCGCCATCCACCAGTAGCACCACCCGCCCGTCGCGGTCAAGCGACGCCGAGAGCATCATCGGCGTGATCGTGGCGCCGAAGGACAGGGTGTCCATGCCATCACCCGCTCGCAGCGAGTCGTGGCCGTCACCGTAATTGAAAACAATCACGTCATCGCCATCGCCCGCGTCGATAGAGTCGTCACCGGCCTCGCCGGCGATCAGGTCGTCACCTTGGCCGGCATAGACGGTATCGTTGCCCGTACCGGCCGAGACGATGTCATTGCCAGCCGCCAGATAGATGTTGTCGTCGTTGCCGCGCGCCCGGACGGTGACGGACTGGCCGGTGTAATCGTAGATCTCATCGTCCGCCTGGCTACCGACGACATTGGTCGAGTCGCCCCAATAGCGTTCCTGCCAACCCATTTTGCCGCCGTCTGCGCGGGCGATCACGTCGGCTAGCGTCCACTCGGTGCCATTGTCAAAACGAAAGTTCTGGATCGCGCCGCGCCCGAGGTCGTCCCAGTTCGCGCTGCGCACGATCAGGGCGTCGTTACCGCCGATGCCGATGACCAGGTTGGTAAAACCCACGTCACCCAGTTGGCCGCTCCAGCTCTCGTCGCCCAGTTGCACCGACACGTCGTCAGGCTGGATGCCCGGCGCAAAAACCACCGTGTCGTTGGCCACGCTGATGCTCGCGCCCATCGCGTTGTCCAGGCCCATGCCCGGCGTCACGATGTACGTGTTGTTGCCTTCACCACCGTAGAGCAAGTCGCGGTCGGCGCCGCCATCCAGTGAGTCATCACCGTCTTCGCCATGGAGTTGGTCACTGCCCGCGCCACCTGTGAGCACGTCGTTGCCTTCGCGGCCGAAAAGGGTGCTGTCCTTCTCGGTGCCGGCCAGTTCGTCATCGCCCGGCGAACCATAGAGAATCTCAGCCCCTTCGCTCACATTGAGTATGGCGAGCACATCGTTGACATTGAGCTGTGTGCCGTTGTCGAAATCGAAACGGTCGATGCGCTGCCAGTTATTGAGCCAGTCCTTGATCCGCACCGAATCGCCGGACGCGTCGACAGTAGCGATCAGATCGTTGCCATCGCGGCTGAAGCTCACGTCGTTCTGGCCGATGCCGGGCTTGAACTGGATGCGGCCATAGTTGTCGGCAATCGTGTCCTGGCCATCAGCCACGCCGAAGCGGTAGGTGTCGTAACCGCCCAGATCCTGGAATTGGTCGTTGCCCGCGCCACCCTCCAAGGTGTCGTCTCCATAGCCACCGACGATGGCGTCATCCCCCGCGGTAGCCGCCAAGGCTCGCGAGGCCAGTTCGGCGCGATCCCACACCGTGCCGTCGACAAAGCGCAGTTGCTCGATACCGGGTTCGCTCGACCAGGGGTTGGCCTGGCCGCTCACGGTGAGTTTGCTGCCATCCGGCAGGCTGATCGCTATGGCGCCTTGCAGCGTCCAGCGCACGGAGACATCGGTGGGTGCAATGCCTGCACCCAACTCCACCACGTCCTCACCAGCAGCGTAACCCTCATTGATCACGTCCTGGCTGTCGCCCAGCCCGAAGCGGTAGGTGTCGGAACCGGCGCCGCCATTCAGCACGTCGTCGCCCGTGCCGCCGACGAGCACGTCGTCGCCGGCACCGCCGTCCAGCACGTCATTGCCCGCGCCGCCGATGAGCACATCGTTACCCTGGCCACCGTAGAGTTCGTCGTTGCCGTCGCCGCCTTCCAGCAGGTCGTCACCGGTGAGGCCGTACAGCTTGTCGTTGCCCGCGCCACCCTGGATGACGTCATCGCGGCCGTTGAAGCCCCGCAACTCGTCGTCGCCCGCCTCGCCCAGCAGGACGCGGGACTTGATCGTCTCCACATCCCACACGGTGCCGTCAGCAAAAGCGATTTCCTCGATTGCGAAGCGGTTGCTCTCGTTGAAGTGGTTCTTGACGGTCAGCGTCTCGCCGGTGTCGCGGATAGTAATCTTCAAGTCGTCCATGATCTGCCAGCCGCTGACTGTGCGCACCCATTCCAGACGCAGGTCTTCCGGGGCGAGCCCTGCCTTGAGTTCGATACGGTCGGTCTCGCCAGCAATCCACGAATCCTCGATGATGATGTCGTGGCCGTCGCCACGTCCATAGCGGTAGGTGTCCGAGCCGGTACCACCGGTCAGTTCGTCGTTGCCAGCGCCGCCGTCGAGCACGTCATTGTCGGCGCCGCCGATCAACGCATCATCGCCCCCACGCCCCAGCAATCGGTCGTTGCCGCCCCGGCCATCCAGGACGTCATCGAACTCACTTCCACGCAGCACGTCGTTGCCTTCCGTGGGGCCGTTGGCCGAAACCCACCCCGCCAGGGCGGTATCGAAGGTCTGGCCTACATCCGCACCAAGAGGCAACAATTGGGCCTTGAAGCTTTCCACGTCCATGCGGCTGAGCATGCCAGTACCTTTGAGGGCGAACAAGAAATCGCCCAGTTGGGCGAGCCCTGCTTCCCGGTCGTTCTGGATGCTCGTGGTGAGCGCACCGGCGACAGGGGCGAGATCACCCACCAGCGCTTCCAGTTCTTCATCCCAGCTGTAGGCAATCGCCTCGAATAGCCCTTTCGAGTGGCTTTGCGCCAATAGCTGGCCATGAATCATGGCTTTCAGTTCATCCCAGGCTTGCAGGAGCACCGGGGCAGCCCGGCCGTGGGGATTGGGGTCACGCGTCCCCCAGCACCAGACGCCCACCCACTCTTCGCCCATGAACACTTCCAGCGCCTCGAGTTTGCGGGCATCGCCTATGGCGTTGCCATAGATCATGCGCGAGGCGCGGCTGGCGGGATCGACGTCTTGCACGCCGGTCCAGTGGTAGATGATCTGTGTGACCAGCGCGTCCCGGTCTTCGGGGGTCGCGGCCTGTGTGAAAGAGTTGACCAGGGCCTTCAGTTCGCCCGTGGCGTCCTGGGCCATGGCTTGGTGCAGATCACGCACCTTGCCGTAGCCGGAGGCATCGGGCAGGGCGGCGATGTCTTCGGGCACCTCGACCCAGTCGGTGGCGATGCTATAGGTTGCGTCAGTCTGGAACCAGACGTCGGTGGCACCCCTCGTTTGACCTTCCGCAGTGGTATAGCTTCCGATCTGTTTGTGGGCATTGCCATTGGCGTCGACCGTTGTGCTGTTGGTGTAGCCGACGTCGATGGACTGCACGCCCGCTTCTTCGAGGCTGAGGAGCTCGCCTTCATCAGTGTAGCCGTCGCCGTCGGTATCCTTCCAGATACGTAAGGTGGTGAAGGCGGCATCACTGCTGTCGATCACACCATCCAGATTGGAATCGAACTCAGCCAGGGCTTCAAAACCGTTGGCGGCTTTGCTGCCATTGGCCAGCAGCGTTTCAGAGCCGAAAAGTTCAGCGCCGCCATCGATCAGGCCATTGCCGTCGAGGTCGCGCACCAATAAGCCATCGTCCTTTCCTACCCAGCCGGTTTGTTCGGCGAAACCGTCGGACGCATGGTCGAACCACGCGCCATTTGTTACCGAAACAGTCTCAACTCCGTCACCGTCGAGATCGAGTATGAGCGGCGAGGGGATTGTTGATGCATTACCCATTTTGGATTTGATGCCATCAGCAGGGTTCAGCAAATCATAAATTTCGTCTCCTAATATTCCCCCCAAATTCCCCAGATTCCCGTTAAAAGCATTCTGTGCACCCAAGGCTGCAAATTGAATAATCAAACCTGCCAATTTGACCTGTGGCATCGGAAACGCCGAAAGAATCCCTCCAACCGCTGCAAGCAAACCTGCAGCACTCGACATCAGCGCATTAAAATTAGCTTGGCTAGGGTTATTTTGATAGGCGGCCAAAGCTGATTCTAATTGGTTACCCGCTATCGTTGCGGCAACCAATCCAGCCTGGGCACCAACAAGCCCCGAAATCATATTCCCAAACGGAGAACTCGCTGTCAGCGCTCCAGAAATTGCAGCACCAACTTGCGCCGCCGTTGCAGCTGCAGCAACCGATGCTGGAGAACTCGGGTTTTGCAGGTCAGCAGAGGCTACAGCATTCACCCCTTCAATTAGATTGTTCCCAATTGCTAAGATTGTGCCCGATCCACCAGCAGCCATATTTTTCTCCTTACCTGTTGAGTTTTTCAGTAAACAAAAATCCAAAATGCAATAGCACCGGTAAACCAGCCAAGCAAACCATTACTTATGAATGTCAGGACTTGGTAAATCACAAGGCGTTTCGCTTTGCGGTAGTCTTTGTCGGTCAAGGCATCTTGAAAGTGCGCACTTGTAGTTTTACTGTCCCACTCCTGCTTCCGCTCGGTAAAATTTCCGAACAATTTGTTGGACAGGTGAAGAGCCACAGCGGCTATTGGCACGAAAATAAAAAAAGGTGCAAAAATCACGGGGTAGACAAATGAGGCATTCAAAATATCTCTAGTGCCTAATTTGTGCAGGACAATTGAAGCGATCATCCAGAATGCAATTGGCGCAATGTAGGCGAAAATTGTTATGTTTTCGTACCGCCAATTTTCAGAAAAAATCACTTTACCCAGCCTGATTGACGGTTCGTCTTCGTTGGCCCGCAAGGTCGGTGGAGCATCATTCCGTTTCATACCAAGAGAGCCCCCCATTCTCGATGCCTGCACGTGCCAACTGGAAATACAGGGGCACATCCGCACTCGGCACTCTCCGCTGCGCTGCACGAAGTACTTCGCATTCCGGACGATTCAATACCGACACGCTATCAAACCTCTCGCAAACAGCGAAAAGGCAAATGGGTAGGCAAATTGGGGCAGACTGAACTGACCTGCGCTTGCCAGCCACTTCCTGCAATGACGCCGACTGGGTGACCACGCACCGCGTCTTGCCCAGCACTGACCGCAGCCACCATGGAAGCTGTTTGCGAAGTAGATGCGCCAAGCCCGCCATTAAAACCACGCGCAGGCAACGACGCAGGCTTCGGCCAAGCCGCCCGCCCAGCGTCTGCGCACTGAATGTGCGTGCGATACATGATTCCTCCCCCTGTTTTTTTCATCCCCGGGTGTTGCGCCCGGGCTTTGGGGAGGGACTGTGCTGGATGCCTGTTCGGCTTGTCTATACAACTTTAGTTGTAGTTTGAGTCAACCACTTGTTTTATAAGTAATAGTTTTTTGTGCTACACGGCGAGCGGGGCACAAATGATTGCGGCGAAAGTGTTGCGCGGGGCTCGCTTGAGCCAAATCGCGTCGGCGGATTTATGCCGGCGTTATAGGAGTGCCGCCAGCAATGTGTCCTGGCTTTTCAATACCGATGCGTGGTGCGTGGCCTGGATGCGGCGCGCGCCGGCCTTGCCGGTTTGCTGGGTGACGGCATCGGCTATTTGTCGAGCTGTGTCGCTGGGGGTTGCTCCTCTTGCAAGCGTGATGCCGGCATTGGCCGCTTCGATTCTTTTGGCCAGCATGGTTTGTTCCAGGGTGACGGGTGAATTTGCCGAAGGGACGCCCTGGCTGGACGCCAGGGCAAGGGTGCCGTGGTTGGCATTGCATACGATCAACTCTGCCCAGCGCGACAGGGTGTTGAGGTCAATCGGCTGGCGGGTGATCGTCAGGTTCTTGTAGCGTTGTGGGGCGGGGAGGTGGCTGGGCAGGTCGGGGACGACGGCGTGGGTTTTGAAATCCGGAATATCGGCTAGTGCTTTGAGTAGATCAAGGCTGCCGCGATGACGCGCCCAGAGGTAGCAGAATATCCAGCGCTCATCGCCTGTCTTTTCGAAAGGCTGGCCTTGTCCGAGGCCGCCGATGGGGCCGATGTATTCACCGGCCACGCGTGACGGGTAGTGGTCCAGTGGTGGAAAGGTGGTGAGTTTCTGCGCCGCTTGCCCGAAGATTTCCGGCAGATATTCCAGTGCGGGCATTCCCAGCCGCTTGGCAGCCAAGTTGCCATTGGCCATGGCCAACTGATGGCTGTGCTGGCGGTGCGCCTGGTCGCTTTCGGTGTCTGGCTGCCAATGGCGAAAGCGCGGGAAAGCCTCGCCGCCCGGCGGGATGGAAAATCCGGTGCTCACGCATGTTTTTTTGAAGGGCAGTCCGCGTGCGGCAAACAAGGCAACGGGCGCGTGGTCGTAGATGACCCAATCGGGTTGCAGTTGGGCATAGAGGGTGCGCCAGGCCGAAACCAGCCCCCCCAGGGTGTCCGGATCATCAAAACCGGCATGGAGCAGTATGTCGGCAAAGGAATCGTAGCGGCGCGCAGCTTGTTTTGCATCGATTCGAAGCGGTGACTGGAAATACGGATATCGCTCGCCGATCAGGGGGTGGGCATGGCTCAGGTCCTTGAGTGCGAATACGACTTCATGGCCGTCGGCTGCCAATGCATCCGCAATGGGCAGCAAGGTTCCGAAGTGACCGAACTGGCCGCCGAGCTCCCATACCAGCAGCACTTTCATGGCAGTCGCACCGCCTCGTCTGTGTTGAACGGGCGCCCGGGTTGGTCGATGCGGGCCACACGCTCATCCATCGGTTGAACGGCTGAGTGGACCACCTGATTTTCATAGAGCCGAAGCAAGTCCAGCATCGCTGTCGTCAATGCCGTACTCGAAACCTTTGTGTCAGCATCGCCTGCCGTGATATCCCAGGTACATGGGTGAATTTCGTCGATCCGGTCCACCGGAAGCCCTGCGTACAGAAGCTCGTCGGTTTGGATCACCAGAATCAGCGCTTCGACGTCCCGGTTCATCAACAAGGCCAGTGCACGCTGAAACAGTCTTGGCTGCGGCAACGGCATCGGTTCTTGACGCCCGTTCAGCGTTTGCACATGGTTCGTGAGGTAGCAATTGACGCCCGCCTCCCGTAGCGCCTGCTGTCTGGAAGCGCCTTGCTGCCATGCAGCTTCGCCACCAACATAGGCAATGATCGGTATCCGGCCGTCGCCCACCATGAGCCCGCCAAAGAAATCAGGCAACTTCGCCTTGGCGATCGGGTTGCCCCCAAAATAAGGCGCGTAGTTCACCTCGTTGATGATGGCCCCATTCTCGTGCCATGGCTGGCCGATACCTGCCGAGATGATGTCGATGCCTGCATTGCGGAGCCCGAAGAGCCTGGCGGCGCGGACGGCGATATCGATGTTGTCCGGGTGCACCTGTGTGGTGGCATCGCCGATGTCGCCGCCCCATTCCGACGATTCGATGTCGCGCAGCGCGACATGTTGGCCAGCATCCGGAATGGAGTAGGGCCCCAGTCCCTGGGTGCTGAGGGCGGCCCGCGTCAGTGCGTCCATTTTGATCACCTTGCCGCGGCGCCAGGGCGGTTTGCTCAGGGTGTTGGCTCCTTCAAGCTGAAGCAATTCGGTGAGGGTGTGCCGTCCATCGCCCGCAATCGCCTTGGGTTTGCGAGAAAGGACATAGAGCAGCTTGCCGTTCGCGATCAGCAAGCGGTAGCAGGTTCCCGGAACCTCTCTTTCGATCAGAATATTCCTGGACAACGCAGCCGCCGCGCTGAAACCTTCTCGCAGTTTCTCGAGGGTGTTGATGCCGATGGTCACCCCTTCGCTACGGTCCCGGTCGGCCGGCTTGACGACAAGAGGCCAGCCCTTTTCTTTCGCCGCGTGTTCGGCTTCCGCGAGAGTACGCACCAGGTGATGCTCAGGTGCCGGCAACCCGGCCGTGCGGATGATCTGTGCGGTCCAGTGCTTGTTTTGGGTGAGCTTTGCACCGATGGCCGAATCGGCATCGGCGGCACTCCTGTCGATCAAGTGTAAACGTGCGCCCCAGCCCAACTGGAACACGCTCGCGCCCAGATGGCGAAACGGGATGTTGTTTCGATAGGCACCGCCAAGAATAGGTACCGTGGAAACGCCAGCCGGCATGATGGACCGAAGGCTCGGAATGACTTTGTCCTGCAAAAGGCGATACAGGGCTTCCGGGCTCGGCGGGCTGGCATGGTGTGCTGCCGCCCAGTTGGCTATCTTGGTGGCGGCGTCAAACAGCACCGTCAACTTCTGGCGGGGATAATGATCGGTCAAAGGTACGGCGACCGTGACCCGGAAAAGCGAGGCGTCTTTGGCATCGCGCCCGATCTTCAGCACGCGTCCGGGTTCGAAGATGGGAATGCGCGCAGCCTGCTGCAGTGCGCGCGCCACCAGCAGGACGCGCCAGGCGAGTGAGTACACCGGTGCTACGACCTGGCCCCAAGGACACGGCGGCTCGGTTTCGATTTCGACGCCAAAGGTTGTTTCCAGACAGCTATCCACGAGTGCATAGTCGATGCCACGGGACAAGGGGAGTAGCAAGCTTGCGAGCGCTGCCGGTTGGTGGAGTGCGGCGCGGTACCCAAAAATGGCTGGGGGTGAGGTCATTTGGGATTGGAAGCTGGACAACTGATTGATTGGTGATTTTGATGAGCTTACATCAATAAGAATTTACCTTTAACAAAGGGGGATCCCAATGAACAAGAAACTCGATCTCGATCAAAGCAAGCTGCTCGGCTTCAAGATGCTGAATAAGGCCAGCGACGACCGGCTCCCCATCGGAGCGAAAACTGGAAAAGTCCCCACTGATCGAGTGAAGATCGGAGCAAAGATCGGGAAAGGCGCGACGCTCGGAAAAAGCGTAACCTGACTCAAGACCGCATGACCACAAGAGCCGGCCTGCTTGGTGTCGGCCCGAATGCACTGGGCGATGGCGAAATTGCTGAAGAGCGGGAAACTGGGCGAAGAAGCCGCCGCCCAGGCAACCGACCATCTTGACGCTAATCGGAGGAACTTCTGGTCCGGTTACGCGACGGTGATGCCCCATGCTCGTCTGTCCGAGACAGGGCGCTTGTTGCTGGCCAGCGCGCACGATTATATGAAGGCTTTTTCATCCGACTGAAGGACAAGATGCCAAGGTCGATAGTACGCATTCGCCGGAGTTACAAACGGCCATTCAGCGATATTTATTACTAATGGCCGGTGTGCAGCGCATAGCCGACCTCGGTGGCGCTGTACGTCAACGGCCGCAATGGCCGAGGATGCGACAGTCGATGAACTCGCCAGCTATGCGTCTGTGTTGTCGGATGCGCGGCGCGGTTTTGCCCCATCCGCCCCTGCCCCCTAGAATGCCTCGACGCCTTACGAATTGACGCGCCTCCCCTTGTTTGCCCGCCTTGCCCTGCCGCTTTTTCTGACGACTGCACTTGTTGCGCTGCCTGCGCACGCGTTCACGGTGACGATCGACGCGCCCGACGCGTTGAAGCCGTTGCTGGAACAGCATCTGGAGGCAGCGCGCGCGGCAAGGCTGGGTGACTCGCCGGATGCGGAAGAAGCGTTGCGTCTGCAGCGGCAGAGCGACGAGACGGCACGGATGCTGCTGGCGACGGAGGGCTATTTTTCCCCCACTGTAAGCAGTGAGCTGCGCGATGACGCACTGCGCTTTCGGGTGACGCCCGGCCCGCGAACCGAGGTGCGGGCGGTGACGCTCCGGTTTGAAGGTGCGCTCGCGGACGATGTGGACAGCAGCTGGCTGCGCACGCGCATCGAACGTGGTTTTGCCCTCAAGCGTGGCATGCCTTTCCGTCAGGCAGACTGGGACACGGCCAAGGCGGGCGTGCTGGCTCCGCTGGTGTCGGGCCGTTATCTTGCCGCGCGAATCACGGCCAGCGAGGCGCGTATCGATCCGGCCGCACGGGCGGCTGATCTGACTGTGACGCTGGACAGTGGTCCGGAATTTTTCTATGGCGAGCCGGTGATTTCGGGCAATCAACGCTATCCCGTGTCGGTGGCGCGTAATCTGAATCCGGTGCGTCCGGGGCAGCCGGTGCGGCAGCAGGATCTGCTGGATTACCAGACGGCTCTGGAATCCAGCGGCTACTACAGTCAGGCGCTTGTTCGGGTCGACCCTGATCCGGCGACGGCCGCTGCGGCACCGATCCGGGTTGAGGTGACCGAGCGCCCGGAAAAACTGTTGAGTCTGGGGGCGGGATTCAGCACGGACACCGGTGCCCGCGCGCAGGCCGAATGGCTGTCGCGCAATATTGCTGATCGTGGGTTGCGGCTGAAGCTCGACGGCCGGATCGAGGAGAGAAGCCAGAGCGCGGCCGGGGAGCTGGCCTGGCCGCGCGGTAGCAAGGGCTATACACACAGCCTGGGCTTGCAGCTCAAGCGTGAGGATATTGAAGGCCAGGAAACGCGTTCCAGCCTGCTGGCAGCGAAGCGCAGCCGTACACGCGGTCAGATCGAAACCACCCTGAGCCTGCAATATCAGACGGAAGCCCAGCAGCTGGGCGATACGGTGGATGTGCGCAACCAGGCCCTGACCGCAAACTACGGCTGGACCCAGCGTGCGGTGGGCCGTGCCTTCTATCCGCGCGAGGGTTATGTGGCCACGGCCCAGATAGGGGGCGCGTCGGATGCTCTGTTGTCCGACACCAGTTTCTTGCGGCTCTATGGTCGCCACACGCATTACTTCCGCCTTGGCAACAGCGACCGGCTGGTGCTGCGCGGAGAACTGGGTGCTGTGCTGGCCGATACCCGAGACGGCATTCCCACGGATTTCCTGTTCCGTGCCGGCGGCGACAATTCGGTGCGCGGCTATGCCTACCAGAGCCTCGGGCGTGCGCTGGACGGGGCCGTGGCGTCGGTGCGCTATCTCGCCACGGGGAGCTTCGAATACAACCATTTCTTCAACCGGGAATGGGGCATGGCCCTGTTTGTGGATGCTGGCGACGCGGCAGATGCGTTGTCCAGCCTGTCGCCCGTGTTCGGTTATGGCGTCGGCGCGCGCTACCGCTCGCCCGTGGGGCCGGTGAATCTTGACCTGGCCTACGGCGAGGACAGCGAGAAATTCCGCCTGCACTTCTCGCTGGGGGTGTCGTTTTGAGCCGTGTCCTGCGCGGGGGGCTGATCGCGGCGGCTGTGTGCGGGATGCTGCTTGCGCTGGGTGCGTATCTGGTTGCCACGCCGGCCGGGCTGAAGACGCTGACGCGTGCAACGGCAGGCCTGACGGGCGGGCGCATCATGCTCGAAGGTGCAGAAGGCCGGCTGGCCGATGCGTTCGCCTTCCGGCGCGTGCAGGTACGCACGGCCACGCAGGACATCGAGATCGAGGCTGTGCGGGTGGAATGGCAGCCGCGCAGTCTGCTGCAAGGCCGGCTCGAGGTGGATCTGCTGGCGGCGCGCATGGCGCGCATCACCGTCACCCAGGCCGATGACACGCCACTGACGCAGCCGGCCAGTCTGCGCCTGCCGCTGGCCGTGCAGGTGCATGTGTTCGACCTGGGCGAACTGGTGCGCACCGATCTGGCCGGTGCGCGTCTGGTGCTGACATCCCTGCGGGGCACGCTGGATGGGCGTGGCGATCACTGGCGGTTGACGGAGGCGCAGGTCGTGACTCCGTGGGCGGCGCTGACGGCCTCGCTGCAGGTGGGCAAGGACGCGCCGTTTGCCCTGACCGGCGAAGGGAATGCGACACAGCAAGCGCCTATGTCATTGCAGGCCCGTGCACGGTTGTCGGGCTCGCTGCTGGCACCGGTTTTCGAGGTGAATGCAAGCGGCAACACGCTGCGCCTGCTGGTTCGCGGAGAGGCCGCACCTTTCGAGGCCGTGCGCCTGCCGCATCTCCTGGTGTCGGGCGAGGGAATCGACCCGCGTCAGTTTGCGGCTGATGCGCCGGCTGCGGACCTTGCGTTTTCCGGAGTGTTCCAGGGTCGGACGGGCGAGCGGGTGTTCGGTAGTTTCAGCCTGGTCAATCGCGTGGCTGGTCGGATCGATCAACAGCGGTTTCCCCTGGCTGCCTTGAGCGGTGCGGTGCAGGGCGGTGCCTCGCATGCCGATTTCAGCAGTCTGGTGATCGACCTCGGTGGCGTGGGCAAGCTGGCCGGGCAGGGCAGCTGGCGCAATGGCCGTTTTGCGCTTGCGCTCGAAGGCGACCGGCTCGATCTGGCCGGCTTGCATCACGATCTCGCGGCGACACGTCTCACCGCACAACTCGAGTTGTCGGGCGATGCCGAACGGCAAACCCTGACGGGCAACGTGAAAGAGCGCTGGGGTGAAGGCGTGTTCAGCCTGATGCATGCGGATCAGGTTCTGGCGCTTACCGAGGCGCGTTTTGCCGGTGAAGCGGGTCGATTGCTGGCACACGGCGCGCTGATGCTGAATACCAGCCGGGCATTCGCACTGAATTTTGATCTCGCCCGGATCAACCCGGCCCGCTTCGGGGCATTTCCTCGGGGTCGCCTGAATGCGACCGGCGAAGCCAGCGGCGCGCTGGCACCCACGTTCATGCTGGATGCACGGCTGAGCCTGCCGCCGGGCGAACTTGAGGGCCGTCCGGTGCGGGGCGAGGCGCGCGCCCGCTACGCCGAGGCCCATCTGTCGGAGGCCTATGCCGATCTGGATCTGGCGGGCAATCGTGTGCGGGCACAGGGAGCCTGGGGCCGTGCGGGAGACCGTCTGAGCTGGAATGTGGAGGCCCCCGCGCTGGGTCGCCTGAATCTGGGCCTGGCAGGGCGGCTGTCGAGTCGGGGCACGGTGTCCGGCCAGCCCGACGCGCCTTCCGTTGAGGCGCAGGCCGAGGCCCTCGGTCTGCGCCTGCCGGGCGAGATTGCCGTCGACCGCCTCGAATCGCGCCTGACCCTGCTGGCCAGCGCGCGCGGCACATTCGATGGGGAACTGGATGCGCGCGGCGTGCGGGTTGCGGACTGGCAACTGGCGCGCGCCCGGGCCACGCTGGCGGGCCGGCGTGATGCCCACACGTTCTCGCTCGATATCGAGCATGCGGACGCTCATGCCCGCGCCGTGCTGGTGGGGGGGCTGGATGCAGCGACAGTCTGGCGCGGGCAGCTGCGCACGGCAGATATCGACGGTCCCTGGCCTGCCCGCCTGCTGGCACCGGCCACACTGGTGCTGTCGCGCACCCAGCAGCAGGCCGACTCACTGGCATTTGCCATAGCCGGCGGGCGAGTCGATCTTGTCCAGCTGCGGCGCGAAGGCCAATCGCTCGCCACGCGCGGCAGCGTGACCGATCTGCCGCTGGCACCGTGGGTGGCGTTGATCGATCCGCCGCTGCCCGGAACGACCGATCTGGTGGTTTCGGGGGACTGGAATATCGAATCGGGTGCGACCCTGACCGGTTCGGCAAGGCTCAATCGCGTGCGTGGCGACGTGCGATTGAACGATCCCGCCATGGCCCTGGGTCTGACGCAACTCCGGGCCGGTGTGCGCGCATCGGAGGGCCATGCCGTGATCGACGTGGACGTGGATACACGCGATGCCGGACAGGCGCGGCTTAACGCACGCGTGCCGATAGCAATGGAGGGTGGCCTGCCCGTGCTGCTGCGTACGTCACCACTTGCTGGCACAGCCCGGATCGATGTGCCGGATCTGCGTCTGGTGCGTCCGTTCCTGCCGGTGGGAATACGGCTTGACGCCCGCCTGACTGCCAATCTGGAAGGGCGGGGCAGCCTCGCCGCGCCCGAGTTGAACGGAACACTGCGCGCAGATGGCGTGCGGTTTGCCATGCCGGAGCAGGGCCTCAGCATCGTAGAGGGTTCGCTGGATCTGATATTGGCCGGCGACAAGGTGAGCGTGCGCGAAGGTGAACTGAAAGGCACGAGCGGCCGCATACGGCTTGCTGGCGAAGCAGAGTTGCGCAACCCCAGGGCGGGATTGACCCTCAATTTCGATAAATTCGCCGCCACCCAGCGCAGCGACCGCCACGTGACGGTGTCCGGCGCAGCCAGGCTCGCCCTTGCGGATAACCGGCTCCGACTGACCGGCGATCTGAGGGTGGATCGCGCCCGGCTCGAAATGCCCGAATCGAACCGGCCGGAATTATCCGACGACGTGGTGGTGGTGGGGCGTTCACCCGCAGAGCCTGGCGTGGCGCAACGTTACCCGCTTGCACTCGATCTCACGGTTGGGCTGGGTGACGATTTTCTCTTCAAGGGCGCAGGCCTGGACGCGCGCCTCGGCGGCAAGCTGCGCATCTTTACCGTGGACAAGGCGCTGCGTGGCGAAGGCTCGATCCAGGTCGTGCAAGGGCGCTATGCCGCCTATGCGCAAACCCTCGATATCGAACGCGGTGTGCTGCGCTTCAACGGCCCGGTCGACAATCCCGGCCTCGACGTGCTGGCCGTCCGCAAAACGCCCACCGTGAAAGCGGGCGTACAGGTGCGTGGCACCGTGCAGCGTCCCGTCGTCACGCTGTATTCCGATCCGGCCATGCCCGATACCGAAAAGCTGTCCTGGCTGGTGCTGGGACACGGTCTGGATTCGGCGGGGCAGCAGGAGTTCGTGTTGATGCAGGTGGCAGCCAGCGCTCTCCTGAGTCAGGCCGAGTCGGTCAATTTTCAGGCACGGCTGGCAGAAACCCTGCATATCGACAGCTTCGATGTGCGCGCAGGCGACGCAGAGGATATCGGCACCGCCATCGTCAGCGTGGGCAAGCGCCTGTCGTCCCGCGCCACGCTTTCCTACGAACAAAGCCTCGATGGCCTGAACCAGGTTGTGAAAGTGCTGTACCAACTGACGCCGAATGTCAGGCTGGAAGCGCAAGCTGGCCAGCGCAGCAGTTTCGATGCGTTTTACACGCTCGAATTTGATTGATTCCGGTTGGATTGCATCGACAGCCAAACGTGTCGAATGGTCGGGGTGAGAGGATTCGAACCTCCGACTCCTGCGTCCCGAACGCAGTACTCTACCAGGCTGAGCTACACCCCGAGGCAGATACGGATTCCAGTGAATCCGTTTGGTTTGGTCTTACCGACTGGCAAAACCGGGATTTTTTCGCGACTCAGAAAGTACGTGAAACCGCGAAAGCCGCTAATTGTAGCAAAGCTGATTTGGAATTTGAATCCGGCAGAATCGAAATTGCGTCATTGGCCGTATCAATTTCGCGTTGTGCCTGTTCGCGTGTGTATTGCAGCGCCTGGGTATCCTTGATGGCGGAGAGCACGCTCTGGAATTCGGTCAGCCCGCCATGCTCGATGGCTTCGCGGATGCGCGCGGCCTGTTCGGGGCTGCCGTGTTTCATGGCATAGAGCAGCGGCAAGGTGGGTTTGCCCTCGGCCAGGTCGTCGCCAATGTTCTTGCCGGTTTCGAGGAAGTCGCCTGAGTAATCGAGTACGTCATCGATGAGCTGGAACGCGGTGCCCAGGTGCATGCCGTAGCGTGCCAATGCGTCTTTCTCGACTTCGCTTCCGCCACCGATCACGGCTCCCAGCCGGCCGGCAGCTTCGAACAGCTTGGCGGTCTTGTAGCGGATGACGCGCAGATAGTTCTCTTCGTCGATGTCGGGGTCGTGACAATTCAGAAGTTGCAGCACCTCGCCCTCGGCGATGGTGTTGGTGGCGTCGGACAGGATGCGCATGACTTCCATGTCGTTGACCGCAACCATCATCTGGAACGCGCGTGAATAAAGGAAATCACCGACCAGCACACTGGCAGCGTTGCCAAACAGGGCGTTGGCGGTCTGCCGCCCCCGGCGGAGTTCGGACTCATCGACCACGTCGTCATGGAGCAGGGTGGCGGTATGGATGAATTCGACCACGGCGGCTAGCTCGTGATGCGCTTTGCCGGTGTAATTGAAGCAACCAGCCGAGAGCAGGACCAGCGCGGGACGCAGGCGTTTTCCGCCACTGTTGATGATGTATTCCGAAACCTGGCGAATCAGGACCACATCGGAGTACAGGCTTTCTCGGATGACCTGATCGACGGCACGCATGTCGTCGGCGAGGAAGGATTGCAGGCGCTCCAGGGACACGATCAGGCAACTTTATTATGTGATTGAAGGGGCACAATGGTAGCAGGCCGGGGGTGGGGTTTGACAGCCGCAGGTGAGTCCGGGGCCGGGTTTGAGTCAAATAATTGACTCGGCTTGCCTGGATGGATAGAATGCCGCGTTTTCCCGGGATCGAATTGTTGGAGACCCCCATGTACGCAGTCATCAAAACCGGCGGCAAGCAATACCGCGTGAGCGCCGGCGACAAACTGAAAATTGAAAAGCTCGATGCCGAAGTCGGCAGCGAGATCACGTTCGACCAGGTTCTGATGGTTGGCGGCGACGGCGAGATCAAGATGGGTGCCCCGCTGCTGCGCGGCGCGACCGTCAAGGCCACCGTGCTGGACCAGGCACGTGGCGACAAGATCAAGATCTTCAAGATGCGCCGCCGCAAGCACTATCGCAAAAGCCAGGGCCATCGCCAGCACTACACCGAAGTGCAGATCGCCGGCATTTCCGCATAAGGAGCACACACCATGGCACACAAGAAAGCAGGCGGCAGTTCCCGTAACGGTCGCGATTCGGAATCGAAACGTCTGGGCGTGAAGCGCTACGGTGGTCAGGTGGTTGCTGCGGGCAACATCCTCGTCCGTCAGCGTGGCACCCAGTTCCACCCGGGCGATAACGTCGGCATCGGCAAGGATCACACCCTGTTCGCCAAGGTGGACGGCATGGTCCATTTCGAGGTCAAGGGCGCTGCCCGTCGCAAGATGGTACGCATCGAGCCGGTGGCAGCCTGAACCAGCCGATGGACTGAGCGCATACTGCGCTTCCATGAAAGCCCTGTCCGCCGGATGGGGCTTTTTTGTTTTTGGACCCGAGCATGAAATTCATTGATGAAGCCAAAATCCAGGTCATCGCCGGCAAAGGTGGCGATGGCAGTGCTTCGTTCCGCCGCGAAAAATACATCCCGAAGGGCGGACCGGACGGCGGCCACTTCGGCCGGGGCGGCAGCGTGTATGCGGTGGCGGACTGCAACATCAATACCCTGGTGGAGTTTCGCTATACCCGCATCTTCAAGGCGCAAAAGGGCGAAAACGGCCGGGGGGCGCAGTGTTATGGCAAGGGGGGCGAAGACCTGATCATTCGCGTACCGGTGGGGACGGTCTTCAGCGACCTCAACACCGGCGAGGCGGTGGCCGATCTGGCCCGGAACGGCCAGCAGGTCTGCCTGGCCCGGGGAGGCAAGGGTGGGCTGGGCAACCTGCATTTCAAATCCAGCATCAACCGTGCACCGCGCCAGCACACGCTGGGTGAGCCGGGTGAAGAATTCGAACTGGCGATGGAATTGAAGGTGCTGGCCGACATCGGCCTGCTCGGCATGCCTAATGCAGGCAAATCGACTTTCATCCGCGCGGTCTCGGCAGCCCGCCCCAAGGTGGCGGATTACCCGTTTACCACGCTGGCGCCGAACCTGGGCGTGGTGCGGGTGGATAGCGAGCGTAGCTTCGTCATCGCCGACATTCCCGGCCTGATTGAAGGCGCGGCCGAAGGTGCCGGGCTGGGGCACCAGTTTCTGCGCCACCTGCAGCGCACCCGCCTGTTGTTGCATCTGGTCGACATTTCGCCCCGCTGGGAGGCGGGCGACCCGGTGCACGAAGCACGGGCCATCGTCGAGGAACTGCGCAAGTACGACCAGGCCCTCCATGACAAGCCGCGCTGGCTGATCCTGAACAAGCTCGACATGGTGGACGAGGAAGAACGTGAGGCCGTGGTAGCCAAGTTTGTTGCGGATTACGGCTGGACAGGGCCTGTATTCGCCATATCAGCGCTCGACGGAAGCGGGTGCAGTGCGCTCACCTATGCGGTCATGGCCTATCTGGAGCAGGTGGGTTTGCGTCCGGTGGAGTCTGAAACCGGGCTGGATGACGCAGGGCTGAACGCAGAAGACTAGGCGGGCAAGTCGTCTGCAGGGGCGTCGCCGCCCACCCGCTTCCAGTCGTTTTCGACCAGGGTGACCTGATACTTGGCCCAGCGCGCAAAGTCCTGGGGACTGCAATGGCCCTTCTTGCGGCGGCAGATGCCGGCCACGCCCTTGAAGTGATAAACGGTCTCGCCGCTGTCCGATTCGACCGCAATCTGGGAAAGCTGACGCACGCCCCAGGTACGCCCATAGGCACCATTGCTGTAGAAATACCCGATTTTCAGATCGTCGTGGCTCATGCGGTGAAGCGGTAAGGGTCAGCGAAAAGGATCAGCATTGTCGCACGCCAACCACACCGCACAAAATGCCGGTGTGTCGAACCGGAGAGGGCCGGCAGGTGCGTCAGAAACACCCAGCCTGCTGCTTCTGGCGTTCATGGTCCCTGACCTGCTGGTTCCAGTCGTCCATCTGTGCCTGGGTATAGCCCTGGCGTCGTGCAGTATCCATTTTGTCTAACACGCGGCCAAGTTTTTCGGCAATCGCATTGCACTTGCCGGCGTGCGCCTGGGCGGCTGACTGGCCCGGGCTGCGCCGGGTTTCTGCTTTGGGTTCTTTGGGGATTTCCCCGGGTATCGGTGCGGTGCGTTCGGATTTTACGGCCTGTGCCTTGGCGGGACTCCGCACCGGGTCGGGTTGTGGCGGCGGATCGATTTCCAGTTTGTGCGCCTGAAGGGCGTTCTTGCAGGGCAGATTGGAATACGTGACGCTGCCATTTGCCTCAATGCACTTGTTCAGCGAACTGGCGGCTGCGGCCGGGAGCGGCAGCAGGATCAGGCTGCCCGCTAACAATAGGGCGTATGGCATGGATTTCACGTTGGCTCGGCGAATATCTTGAGGTGAGCTTACTGCGGCTCGTTGCTGCCGTCACGATCCGACTGGCAGGCGGCGGCCTGTCATGCGGGGCTGACTAGGATTTCGGACAGAATTCGGTGAGCTTGAATCGAGTGCCCGGCAAGTGCCGAACATTTGGACGATGGGATTGGAGAGAGGGACAGAACTGCCTGGTTCCGATCCGTGCCCGAAGGCAACGGGGCAAGCGTTGCGCCTGCCCCGCGTGTGCTTAGGCAGCCGAGTGGCCCTTCAGCTCGATTTTCACGTTCTGCTCGGCGGAGAGGCCGGCGTAATACTTCTGCAGGACCTTGGCCACTTCCGGACGGCTGAACTCGACCGGCAGATCCTGGCCTTCGGACAGCATGGCGCGAACCTTGGTACCGGACAGCAGGATGCGGTCATCCTTGGTGTGCGGACAGGTGCGCTGCGAGGCCATGCCGCCGCACTTGTTGCACCAGAAGGTCCAGTCGATGTTCATGTTGACGGTTTCGAGCGAGCCCTTGGGAATTTCGTCGAAAATCTTCTGTGCGTCGAAGGGGCCGTAGTAGTCGCCGACGCCGGCGTGGTCGCGGCCGACGATCAGGTGCGAACAGCCGTAGTTCTGGCGGAAGAGCGCGTGCAGCAGGGCTTCGCGCGGGCCGGCGTATCGCATGTCCAGCGGGTAACCGGCCTGGATCACGGTGTTGGGGGCGAAGTAGTTGTCGATCAGGGTGGCGATTGCCTCGCTACGCACTTCGGCGGGGATGTCGCCCGGTTTCAGGGCACCCAGCAGCGAGTGGACCAGTACGCCGTCCATGGTCTCGATGGCGATCTTGGCCAGATATTCGTGCGAGCGGTGCATCGGGTTGCGGGTCTGGAAGGCGGCAACCTTGGACCAGCCGGCCTTCTCGAAGGCGGCGCGGGTTTCGGCCGGGGTCATGAACTGATCGCCGTACTCTTCCTTGAAGGTGCCGGTGGACAGGACCTTGACCGGGCCGGCCAGGTTGTACTTGCCCTGGGCCATGACCATCTTGACGCCTGGGTGCTCCAGGTCGGTGGTCTTGTAGACCTGCATGCACTCGTGGGCCTTGTCGATGCCGTATTTTTCGGTGATTTTCATGGTGCCCATGAGTGCACCGTTCTCACCGTCGACCAGCGCGACTTCATCGCCCACCTTGATGGTTTCGTCGTCGGTGGAGAGGGTGACGGGGATGGGCCAGAACAGGCCGTTCGCCATCTTGAAGCCGTCACAGATGCCCTGCCAGTCGGCGTGGGTCATGAAGCCGTCCAGCGGCGTGAAACCGCCGATGCCCATCATGATCAGGTCGCCGGTTTCGCGCGAGCTCATCTTGAGCTTGGGCAGCGAGGCGGCACGTGCCTTTTCGGCATCGAGTGCGGCGCCGGTCAGCAGCAGGGGCTTGAGTTCACCGCCACCGTGGGGGCGTACCAGTTTGGACATGCTGTCTCCTCAGACTTTGTGGGGGTTTTATGGACGAACCAGAATAGCACCGGGGTATGGGGCTGAATAATGCTTTCTTTTTATTCGACGATAAGCCTGTTTGATATTCGGCCATCCATGAAAAAAGCCCGGCAAGGCCGGGCCTGGATGCGGGCTGGGTGGGGGTCAGGCGTCAAAAAAGGCGGGCATGTCGCTCGGCTCGGTTTTGATGATGTCGACCCAGGCAGGCTTGGTGTCCGCACCTGCGGCAGCCAGCTTCTTGGTTTCTTCGTAGAGCATTTTCCAGCGGTTGTAGAGGCAGTCACTGACCTTGCGCATCCCGGAGTCGAAATAGGAGTTGTGCAGGTCGCCGATGGTGCGGGTGAAGGATTCCATCTGCTCGAGCAGATTGTGCGGGTAACCATGACGGTTGGTGTCGGCGTATTTCACCATTTCCCGCTTCACTGCGCGGATGAAGACCTTCTGGCCTTCGGTCAGATCGGCTTCGGTGCGGGGGGCACCACCGAAATTCATCACCTCGTGAATGAAACCGTTGAGGCGCTCGCCGAAATCGAAGTTGGTGTAGTCGACGCTTTGCATAAATCCTCCATTGTCCAGTGATGCATATTCTGTGCGGCAATCAGCACATCGCCTATGCTACGCCGCGCCACAACCGTGTCCAGCGACTACTTAATTACATACTAATAATCAACGACTAAGCCCTTGAATCCAGCGGGAATATATTTTGTCAGCCAGGGCATGAAGCTGTACGGTTCGGCTTTCCACGTCGGCCAGAATCGCCAGGGGTTGCTGGACGGCCGGACTGTCGCTGGCCGCGATTTCATCCGCGCCGTTCTCGCACCAGGTGGCGATCAGTTCGGGCGTCATCTCCACGTGGCACTGCATCCCGATATGCCGGTCGTCGAGCACATAGGCCTGGTTATCGCACCAGGCACTCTTGAGTATGCGCCGGGCCCCCTCGGGCAGGCTGAAGGTTTCGCCATGCCAGTGAAAGCCAGGCAGGGGCTGGCTCACATCGCCCACCCAGGGGCGGGCCGCATCGGGATCGGTCACGGTCAGGTCACCCCAGCCGATTTCCTTGATGGGGTTTGCCCCAACGTGGCCACCCAGCGCCTTGGCGATGAGTTGCCCGCCCAGGCAATGGCCGATGACCGGCGTACCTGCTGCAACCGCCTGCCTGATGAGTGCGAGTACTGGCGGAATCCAGGGCAGGTCGTCGTTCACGCTCATGGGCCCGCCCATCAAGCAGAGGCCGGAAACGCCGTTAAGATCAGCTGGAACGGCGTCGCCGGCGTCGATCCGGACGAGTTGCCAGGGGATCGCGTGCTGGTCCAGGAATGTGCTGAAGTAGCCCGGCCCTTCGGTCGCGGAATGTCGAAAAATCAGAACGGGATGCATGATGGCCTGCACGGGAAACAAACTGCTTTACATCATATCGGCCTGCGCGTTTGTCTGCACACCCGCCGGTGCAACCAGTGTTTCTGTCATCGGCCTGTTCAAGGACAAGGCCATTGTGAGCATCAATGGCGGCAAGGCCCGGACGATCAGCGCGGGTCAGATGATCGCTGACGTGAAGTTGCTGTCTGCCGACTCCGATCGCGCCACCCTGGAAATTGCTGGCTCAAGACGGGTGTTGGGCATGGGGCAGTCTTTTGCGGGCGCACCGGCCGATTCGCGCCAGAGCGTCGCGCTCACTGCCGATGCGCGCGGCCATTTTGCGGCATCCGGCTCGGTGAATGGCTACCCCACCAGTTTTCTGGTGGATACCGGCGCGACGGCGGTTGCACTCAGTGCTGTGGATGCCAGGCGCATGGGGGTGGATTACAAGGCAGGGCAGGGCGTGATCGTGCAGACCGCCGCAGGCGCGATGCCAGCCTGGCGGGTCAAGCTCAATACCGTCAAGGTCGGGGGCATCACGCTGAA
>JBEQCD010000009.1:0-18707 GCA_041639515.1 Hydrogenophilales bacterium
TGGATGCGGCCCAGTGCGGCCTGCAGGGCGGCATCGATGTCGCCGCGTACCCAGTTGAGGGGGCCGGTGTCGTAGTCGAGTAAGGCGCTCATGGTGTCGAATTCCAGATGGGTTGCGGGCGGTCCGGTGGCGAGGGTCAGGCGAGCTTGAAGCCGGCAACCGAGCTCTTCAGATCCTGTGCGAGCTGCTTCATCCCGCCGATCGATTCGGCGGTCTGTTGCGTGCCGCTGGAGGTCTGCGCCGAAATGGCCTTGATGTCCTGCATGGTTTCCGCGACCAGCGCGGTCGATTCGGCCTGGTTCTGCGTGGCCGAGGAAATGTCGGCAATGAGGCTGGCGAGCTGTTTCGACACGTCGCCGATCTCGGCCAGCGTCTGGCCGGCGGCGTCGGAGAGCTTGGCCCCCTCGACCACGCCCTGGGTCGACACTTCCATGGCGGCCACCGTGTCCTGGGTATCGGACTGAATGGTCTTCACGATCGCAGCAATCTGCTTGGTCGCGTCGGCGGAGCGTTCCGCCAGCCGCTGCACTTCTTCTGCCACCACCGAGAAGCCTCGGCCGGCTTCGCCTGCGGACGCGGCCTGGATGGCGGCGTTGAGCGCCAGCACGTTGGTCTGTTCGGTAATGTCGGAAATCAGTTCGACGATTTCGCCGATCTCCTGCGAGGATTCTCCGAGGCGTTTGATCCGCTTGGAGGTTTCCTGGATCTGCTCGCGCAGGGTGTTCATGCTGGCAATGGCGTTGGACACCGCCTGCTGGCCTTTTTCGGCAGCAGCCAGCGACTGTTCCGCCACGCGGGCCGACTCGGCCGCGTTGCCGGACACCTGCTGCACGGACTGCGCCAGCCGCACGACCGCTACCGAGGTGGTTTCGATCTCGTCCACCTGCCGACGGGTGGCCTGTTTCAGGGATTCAGACACCTGGCCGGCTTCGCCGGCGGCTTGGTCCATGTGCTGGGCGGCGTTGTTGATGCCGCGCACCAGGCTGCGCAGTTCCTCGACGGTGTAGTTGATCGAGTCGGCAACTGCACCGGTGATGTCTTCGGTGACGCTGGCGTTGATGGTGAGGTTGCCTTCGGCGAGTTCGCCCAGTTCGTCCATCAGCCGCAGGATGGCTTCCTGGTTGCGCGCGTTTTCTTCTTCGCTCTTGCGGGCACGGGACTTGGTTTCGTTGATGTTCACCAGACCCAGCAGCACCAGTGAGCCCACCGCCAGAAGGCCGAACAGTGCCGCCAGCAGATACCCCAGACCGCCCACCGACTGGTAGTCGTCGGAGAGCTGGTTGGTATCGGCCAGCAGGGTGTCGCTGGCGGCGAACAGGCTGTTTGCCGCGAGCTTCGATTGCAGCAGGGCCTGGGTGTTGGCCAGCACCGAGCCCACCACTTCGACCATGTCGCCCATGTTGGCACCCAGGTCTTCCAGCGTGATCATGCTGTTTTCGCTGCGGCCGGCGGTGCCTTCCATCAGCGATTGCACGGTGTCGCGGAACAGGGTGGTGTCCTTTTCCAGTTGCAGCACCACTTCGGGGTCGATCAGGTCGGACGAGAGCAGCAGGTTGGCGTTCTTGGGCAGGCGCTGCGACAGCATCACCAGGCGGTTGGCGCGCGACACTTCACGCACGCCGGCACCGGAATCGGCCAGCTGGGTGGTGAGCTGTTCGGCCACTTCCTGCAGATCGATACTGAGGGTGTTGATCTTCTTCACGCTTTCGTTCAGCGCGATCAGGTTCTGCTGCTGCGACAGGATCTGGCCGATCTGCGGGTTGGCCTTTTCCCACTGGGCGCGAATCTTGGCGAGCGTGTCGCCTGCTGCGCCACCGCTCGACGGCACCTCGTCGTCGCCATCGATCAGGCCGGTGAGCGTGGTTTCAAATGCTGTTTTGCCTTCTGCGAGTTTCTTGAAGGCTTCCTTGTTGCCGAGCACGGATTGCTGGGCGGTCAGCGGCAGGCGCTGCGACAGCACCTTGAGATCGCCGGCGCGGCTTTCGTACCCGGCGCGGTTGCCGAGCTGGGCCGAACCGTAGATGGTGAAGCCGGCCGCCAGAAGCAGGGACACCAGCAGCGTACCGCCGGTGTAGAGGTACTGTTTCTCGACCGGCAGATGGCCGATGAGCGGGGCCTTGCCGGGCTCCTGGTCGGCCAGCTTGCGCACGGTCTGCATGATCAGGGTGGTGTGTTCCGCGCCCCGATTGCCCCGCACCTTGTCGCTCATCCGGCCTGCCAGGCCTTTCAGGCCATTCATCGTGATTGCCATGTTCATCGCTCCACTGTCTCCGTTGGGTTCACGCTGTGCGTGTTGTCTGTACTGTTCGTGGGGAAAATCAGCTGCCGCTGCGGGCTTCCACCATCAGGAAGGCCGGCGTGCCCAATAGCTGGGCAAAATCCAGGTCGCGCCATTCGGCACCGCTTTCATCGGCGTAGCGCCGGGTGATCCAGGGATGGTCCGGTGCGTCGTCGCGCGCGGTGTAGCGCGAGATGTTGCGCAGGCCGAGGGTGCCGCGTATCAGCAGCGCCGCATTCACGCCAAAGTCGCGATGCGGAATCAACAGGCGGCACTCGTTGTGGTCCGGGGTTGCACCCTGTCCCATGAAATCTGAAAAGTCACTGACGGCGTAGAGATTGCCGCGTATGTTGGCCAGCCCGCGAAACCAGCGGCATGCCCCCGGCACCTTGACCACGGGCGGCACCGGCAGCACTTCTTCGGTGTCGGCGAGGCTCACCAGCCAGTTGGCGTCGCCCACCCGAAAACCCAGCCGCGACCCCGAGGTATCGCGGTTGGCGGCGGCCTGCAACTGTTGCGAGAGGCGGGTCTGGAATTCCCGCAGGTTGAATTTCTTCGACATGGTGCCTCGCTCAGCCCAGCGCCTTGATCTGGTCGAGCAGGTCGTCGGGTTTCACCGGCTTGACGAGATAGGCTTTCGCACCCTGGCGCATGCCCCAGACCTTGTCGGTTTCCTGGCCCTTGGTGGTGCACATGATCACGGGGATGTGCTTGGTTGCTTCTTCCTTGGTGATCATGCGCGTGGCCTGGTAGCCGTTCATGCCGGGCATCACCACGTCCATCACGATCAGGTCGGGCAGGGTCTGCTTGGCCTGCGCGACGGCTTCTTCGCCGCTTTCGGCCATGCTCACGAGATAGCCGTTCTTGACCAGCAGTTCGGAGAGGAAAAATCGTTCGGTCGGGGAATCGTCCACAACCAGGATCCGGCTAATTGCCATGTTGTTGTCTCCCTGGGAAATGTCAGACACCAGCGTGCGCGTGTTCGCGCACGGCCGACAGCAGCGTGTCCTTGGTGAAGGGTTTGGTGAGGTATTCGTCCGAGCCCACCATGCGACCGCGCGCGCGGTCGAACAGCCCATCCTTGGATGACAGCATGATCACGGGCGTGGTGCGGTATTTGGCATTGCGCTTGATCAGCGAGCAGGTCTGGTAACCGTCGAGGCGCGGCATCATGATGTCCACGAACACCACATCCGGCTCGTGGTCGGTGATCTTGGACAGGGCGTCGAAACCGTCCTGGGCCAGGATGACTTCGCACCCGGCCTGGTTCAGAAAAATTTCGGCGCTGCGGCGGATGGTGTTGCTGTCGTCGATGACCATCACCTTCACGCCCTTCAAGGCTTCGTTATCCACTCGTTCTCTCCAGGGGGTCGTTCACAGGCGGCGCATGTCGCCCCTGCGTGCTTAAATTACGGCAGGGTGGCGCGCTTCTTTAGCGGGGTGTCAGGCGTAAAAAAAGCACTGCCGCAGCAGTGCTTTCGGGGCGGTATGGCTTATTGCCAGGAAGATTCGACTTCTTTCTTTTCAACCCCGGCGACCGAGCCCAGGGTTTCGATCACCTGATTGGGCAGGGCGGAAATGCGCATGAACTGTCCCATGCCCACATCGGGGAAAGCCAGGGCCACGCGGAAGCGCGCGTGCGGCGCGCGTACGTCCTTGTCGACGATGTAGATTTCGTAAGGCAGGCCGGCAATGCTCTGTGTCATCTCGATCTTCTTCAGCCATTCGCCGTCACCCTGCGAGACTTCGTGCATGGCCACGCCAAAGACGGCCAGTTTGCGGTCGGGCATGACTACTTCGTAGATTTTGCTGGTCTTGCCAACGCCTTTCGCAAGGTTGTCGCGCACGGCCTTGAGTGCGTCGTTGAAGCTGTCGAATTCCCTCAGCAGGCTTTTCGAGGCATCGAGGCGTTCCATGCCGATCATGTAACGGTAATTGGCCAGGCTGGCGGCCGTTTCGTCACCGCCCAGGCCCTTGCCGCTGCCGAGCGCGCTTTCCAGTTTGGCTTGCAGGGCCTTGACCGCCGCTTCGCGCTTGTCGAAGCCCCGGCGGAAGTAGGCGCGGTACCAGTAGTCGGGGTTGGTGTAGCTCACGCTGCCGTCAGCCTTGACGCCCACGCGGATGGCCGCACCGAGAATGGCATGGCCGCCGGCCGCGCCTACTTCATCGAGCATGGCGTCGTCAGTGGCCACCACCACGCCCAGCCCGTTGAGCCCTTTGGGAAAGTATTTGCCGACGACCTTGAAGCCGCCGCTCTTGAGTTTGCCTTCGACGGCAGATGCGACCGACTGGACGCTCCCGCCTGCAACCGATTCGCCCTGAATGTAGGGCGCAATGGCCCAGGCGGCCGCAGCCCAGATAAACAGCGTACAACCGGAAATCCAGCGTAACAGCATGATGCGTCTCCTCAGTATTGTCCTTGTCGCCGCCTGTCGGGGCGGTCCACCCCGATTATCGCCGGAAATAAGGGAATCTTGAGACGTTTTTACTATATGCAGGCGGGAAAATCAGATGACGACCATTTCGAAATCGTCCTTGCGTGCGCCGCAGTCCGGGCAGGTCCAGTTCACCGGCACGTCTTCCCAGCGGGTGCCGGGGGCGATGCCGTCGTCCGGCGCGCCGGTTTCCTCGTGGTAGATCCAGCCGCAAATCAGGCACATCCAGCTACGGTATTCGGTCGTTTCGGTCATGGGCGGGAGTGGGATCGGCTAAAATCGCAGCTTATTCTAAAGCAGTGACCCCATGCCGCCTATTTTCTCTCCCAAGCCCACGCCGCCTCTGGTGCTGAGCTTTGCCGCGTCCGATCCCACGGGCGGTGCCGGCATCCAGGCCGATCTGCTGACGCTGGCCAGCATGGGGTGCCATCCGCTCACCGTGGTGACCGCGCTGACGGTACAGGACACCGCCGGCGTGGACAGCATCCTGGCCATCGACGCCGACTGGGTGCTCGACCAGGCGCGCATGCTGCTGGAAGACGTGCCGGTCGCGGCGTTCAAGCTGGGCATGCTCGGCAGCCCGGAAGCCATTGCGGCCATTGCCGAAATCCTGTCCGACTATCCCGACATTCCGGTGGTGCTCGATCCGGTCCTGGCGTCGGGGCGCGGCGACGAATTTGCCAGCGAAGACATGATTGCTGCCATGCGCGACATGCTGATTCCGCAGACCACGATCCTCACGCCCAACAGCCATGAAGCGCGCCGGCTGGCGCTGTTCGAGTCGGACGATGAGGATCTCGATCTGGCTGCCTGCGCGGCACGGCTGACCGAGCTGGGTTGTGAGTACGTACTCATCACCGGCACCCATGAAAACACGCCGCGCGTGCTGAACAGCCTCTATGACGCCCGGGGCCACGTGCAGACCGACGCCTGGGACCGCCTACCGGGCAGCTACCACGGCTCGGGCTGCACGCTGGCGTCGGCCATAGCCGCGACCCTGGCGTACGGGCAGGACATGCCGACTGCCGTCCGGGAAGCGCAGAATTTCACCTATGAGGCGCTCAAGGCCGCGTTCCGTCCCGGCATGGGCCAGTACATTCCCGAACGCTTCTTCTGGGCGCAGGATGGGCAGGCCGAAGGCAACGCATGAATCGGTCGCACCCGTTTCCCGGCGGCGTGTACGCCCTCACCCCTGAAACGGCCGATACCGCACGGCTGCTGGCGCAGGTTGAAGCTGCGCTGGCCGGTGGCGTAGCCGCCGTGCAATACCGCGACAAATCCACGGACGTGGCCCGCCGCCACGAGCAGGCCAGTGAACTGGTGACCTTGTGCCGGCGCTTTGGCGTGCCGCTGATCGTGAACGATGACCTGCGACTGGCCGATCTGGCCGACGCCGACGGCGTGCATCTGGGGCGCGACGACGGCAGCCTGCGTGAAGCCCGCATCATCCTCGGATCGAAAAAGTTCGTCGGGGCCACCTGTTACCAGAGCGTCGACCTGGCGCGGGCTGCACAGGAAGCGGGCGCTGACTACGTGGCGTTTGGCAGTTTCTTCCCCTCGCCGACCAAACCCGACGCGCCGCGTGCCTCACTGGACTTGCTGCGTGCGGCCCGCGCGGCCATCCAGGTGCCCATCGTCGCCATCGGCGGCATCACCCTCGACAACGGCTTGACGCTGGTCGAAGCCGGGGCGGACAGCCTTGCCGTGCTGTCCGCCGTGTTCGATGTGCCCGACATACAGGCGCGTGCACGCGCCCTCAATCAACTCTTTGCAACGGAATCCGAAGAATGACAACCGCCATGAGCCGCAACGACACCCTCTTCGCACAATCGCAAGCCGTCATCCCTGGCGGCGTGAATTCCCCCGTGCGCGCCTTCAAGAGCGTCGGCGGCACGCCCGTGTTTTTCGCCAAGGCCAACGGCGCGTATGTGTGGGACGCCGACGGCAAGCGCTACACCGATTACGTCGGCTCGTGGGGCCCGGCCATCCTGGGCCACGCGCATCCCGGCACGGTGAAAGCCGTGCAGGACGCCGCTGCGAACGGCCTCTCGTTCGGCGCGCCATCTGAGCCCGAACTCACCATCGCGTACAAAATCCGCGAGCTGGTTCCCTCCATCGAAAAAGTCCGCCTCGTATCCTCCGGCACCGAAGCCACCATGAGCGCGATCCGTCTCGCCAGAGGATTTACGGGCCGCAGCAAATTCATCAAGTTCGAAGGCTGCTACCACGGCCACGCCGACTTCCTCTTGGTGAAAGCCGGCTCCGGCGCACTCACCTTCGGCAACCCCACCTCCGCCGGCGTGCCCGCTGCGGTCGCCGCCGAAACGCTGGTGCTCGATTACAACGACGTTGCCGGGCTGGAACGCACCTTCGCCGAAATCGGGTCGGAAATCGCCTGCGTCATCGTCGAGCCCTTCGCCGGCAACATGAATCTGGTCAAACCCACCCCCGCCTTCATGCAAGCGCTGCGTCGGCTCACCACCCAGCACGGCGCGCTCCTGATCTTCGACGAAGTGATGACGGGCTTTCGCGTCGCGCTCGGCGGCGCACAGTCTGTTTTGGGCATCAAGCCCGACCTCACCACCCTCGGCAAAGTCATTGGCGGCGGCATGCCCGTCGGCGCCTTCGGTGGTCGCGCCGACGTGATGGACGCGCTCGCGCCCGTCGGCCCTGTCTATCAGGCCGGCACGCTCTCCGGTAATCCGGTCTCCGTCGCAGCAGGTCTCGCCACGCTCAACGCCGTTTCGCAACCCGGCTTCTACGAAGCCCTCGGGGCAAAAACCCTCGCCCTGTGCGAAGGGCTCAACATGGCCGCGAAAGACGCCAACATCAAGTTTTGCGCCGATTGTCAGGGCGGCATGTTCGGCCTCTACTTCGCCGACAACCCGCCCGAAACCTTCGCCGAAGTCATGGCCAGCGACCGTGCATCCTTCAACCGCTTCTTCCACGCCATGCTGGATAAAGGCTTCTACCTCGCCCCCTCCGCCTTCGAAGCCGGCTTCGTCTCCGCCGCGCACACCGACGCCGACATCGCCGCGACCGTGGCGGCGGCGCGTGATGTGTTCAAGGCCCTGTAATGCGGGGCATCGCAGATCGGGCGTGTTTCGTGCGTTGTTACCGAGCGTTGTGCTCCAAAAAATAGGCAAGCCTATACATATCGCTTGCCACATGTATAGAAAATCGTTTTTTCTATGCATGTCGGGTGTACACTGCTTCGGCCATGACACGCTTACACCCACTGACAGACTTGGATCCCGCGCGCTTTGACAGGCCGGATTTGCTGAAGCAGCTCAATGTCGCCAGTCGGCGACTGGCTGAATTAAAAGGCGTGGCAGCATCCATGCCCAACCAGAGCATCCTGATTGGCACATTGGCCCTGCAGGAAGCCAAGGACAGTTCTGAAATCGAGAATATCGTCACCACGCATGACGAATTATTTCGCGATGCTGATCTGGCCGATGCGCCCGAGAGCGCGGCGGCAAAAGAAGTGGCCCGCTATCGCCAAGCCCTGGGCGTGGGGTTTGGCGCTGTCCGCGATACAGGACTGCTGACCAACAACCACATCCTCGACATCCAGGCCACACTCGAAAAAAACCGGGCCGGATTTCGTGTGTTGCCGGGCACGGCGCTCAAACGTGACGACGGCGAAACGGTTTACACCCCGCCACAAAATCCTGACGACATCGTCGATCTCATGCGCGATCTGGAGCGCTTCATCAACGAGGACGCGCTCTTCGATGCCGACCCGTTGGTGAAAATGGCGCTTGTCCACCACCAGTTCGAAAGCATCCATCCGTTCTACGACGGCAACGGCCGCACCGGTCGCATCATCAACGTGCTCTACCTCGTCAAACAAGGTTTGCTTGACAGCCCTGTGCTGTATCTCTCCCGCCATATCGTGCGCACCAAGGCCGAGTACTACCGCCTGTTACAAGACGTACGCGAGCGCGACGCCTGGGAAGACTGGGTACGCTACATGCTCGTCGCCGTCGAACACACCGCGCAAGATGGTATCGCTACCATCCAGGCCATCAAAGCGCAGTTACTCGATTACAAACACCGCATCCGCGCCAAACACCGTTTTTACAGCCAGGACCTCATCAACAATCTGTTCTCGCACCCCTACACCCGCATCGAATTCATCGAGCGCGATCTGGGTGTATCGCGCGTCACTGCCACACGCTACCTCGACAAACTGGCAGAAGACGGATTCCTGTTCAAACGCAAAATCGGGCGCGCCAACTACTATGTCAACCCGCCGCTGTATCGCATTCTGGCGGGCGAAGCGCCCCCGGACATGACGCTGTAGCGACATGTCCGGGCGATATCCGCCATTCACCTGAAGCAATTCCATGAACGACGAACTCTCCCCCGAAGACGAACTGCGGCTCAACGTGCTCTTCAACACCGAGTTGAAGGCCGTGCGCATCGACGAATCGAACATGACGCTGTGGGCGCTCACGCCCAAGGGCGAAGCCAGTGTGCCGCTGAAACCCAACGAGCGCAGCGACCGTTACCTCAAGCGTGTGCGCGAGCTGTTGTCGGGGCACGCGCTCGGCTCGCCGGGCGGGTATCCGGTGCATCTCACGCGCTGGACGCGGCAGTCGCAGGCGGGGCTCTCCACCCAGCATCTGGCGCAGCTGTTGTTGATTGCGGAAGAAGAGGCCGTGGTGGCCGTGGTGCATTCGCCCGCGCTCACCGACGAAATCGCGCGCTACGCCTGGTGGTGCATGCCCACCATCGAAAACGCCCGCCTGATGCTGATGCGCGACGTGGTGTGCAACGGCAGCATGGGGCGCACCCTGGCGGAATTCCTCGTCGAGCACCTTGCCTTCCTGCACGAAGACGACGTCGGCATTCTGGATACCGTGGCGGTGATGCTGTATTCCGGCGTACTCACCGACGCGGAAAGCGCGGCGATCTGGAAGCGCGGCATGGCGCGCAATTCGTATTACGTGGCCTTTCTCGAACTGCGCCCCGATGCGCTGCCGGTGGTGCGAGCCGCGCGGAGCGACCACGCCAGCGTGCCCGCGCTGGCCGACAACCCCTACAGCCAGATGCTCGCCAAGGCCCTGTCCGACCAGGGGCAGACCTTCATCTACACCACCGCGCTGATTCTCGACCGCCCCGAAGTGCAGGAGGTGGTGAACCACACCCTGAACGCACTGGCCAACTGGTGCGCGCCACTGCGGCAGCAGGATGCTGCCGCACGTGAATCCGCGCGTGCCGCCTTGCTCGCCGCCGCGCCGCAGTTTGAATCCGACTGCGCGGCGCTGGATGCGCTGGCCGCCGTGGACGCCGACACCGTGCGCCCCATCTTCCTCAAGACCACCGCCATCGGCTCGCTCATGCGGCGCAAGATCCAGCCGATCGTCACGCCCGTGATGGATGCAATCAGCGTGTTGCGCCGCACGCCCTGAGCGCGGATCGATCCCGCCAAAAGCACGGCCCCGCTGGTTGGCGCCAGCGGGGCCGTGCTTTGTTGGATGCTTACTTGTCGAGCGCCGAATCGATGCTGGCGAGGAATTTTTCCGGCTTCTCGAAGCCGATCACTTTGTAATTTGACTGCGCGCCGTCTGCCGTCCAGAAGATGAGGCCAGGCGGGCCGAACAGGCCAAAGCGCTTGAGCAGCGCCTTGTCTGCGTCGCTGTTGGCGGTCACATCGGCTTTCAACAGCACGGTATTGGCGAGCCGGGCCTGCACTTTGGCGTCACTGAAGGTGAAGCGCTCCATTTCCTTGCACGACACACACCAGTCGGCATAGAAGTCGAGCATCACAGTCTTGCCGTCGGCCTGGGCGGCGGCCAGCCGCGCGTCGAGTTCGGCCACGTCCTTCACTTTCTCGAAGGCCAGGCCTTTCTGTTCCGCCGCGACTGCGCCACTTCCTGCGCCGCCCTTGAAGACGTCGAGCGGTTGCAGCAGATCGCGGCTGCCGGCGAGCATGCCGATGATGAGTGCGAGGCCGCCGATCATCAGCACCACGCCGAGGCCTTTCCACAGGCGCTTCCAGCCGGAGGCCTTTTCCGGCAGCGGGTCGAGGGTATGAAGATAGGTGGCGGAGACGATGAGCAGCAGCGCCCACAGCAGCATGTTCACCCAGGCCGGAATGATGGGCGAGATGAGGTAGATGGCAATGGCCAGCATGAGCACGCCGAAGAAATACTTCACCGCGTTCATCCAGCCGCCGGCGCGCGGCAGCAGGGCACCAGCCGACAGGCCCACCAGCAGCAGCGGAATCCCCATGCCCAGTGCCAGCACGAACAGGGCCACGCCACCCAGAACGGTGTTGCCCGTTTGCGCGATGAAGGCCAGCGCGGCCGCCAGCGGCGGCGCGACGCAGGGGCCGACGATGACGGCGGACAGCGCGCCCATGACGAACACACCGACGAAGTTGCCGCCTTTCATCTTGTTCGAGGCGTCGTTGAACTTGCTCTGGATGGCGCTCGGCAACTGGATTTCGAAGAAGCCGAACATCGACAGCGCGAGCAGCACGAACACGCCGGCACCGATGCCCAGCGCCCAGGGATTCTGCAGCGCATTGGACAGCAGCGTGCCCGACAGCGCGGCGGCCACGCCCGCGAGCGCGTAGGTGATCGCCATGCCGAGCACGTAGGCAAGAGACAGCAGGAAGCCGCGCGATTTGGTGAGCGGCACGTCATGGCTCTGCCCGGCGATGATGCCCGAGAGGATGGGGATCATCGGGAACACGCAGGGCGTGAGCGCCAGTAGCAGGCCAAAGCCGAAGAAGGTGGCGACCACCGCCCAGAAACTGCCATCCTTGAGCACGCGCTCGATGCGCGAGGTGTCGGATTCGTTGCCGGCGGCAGCGGGGGCGGCAGCCGAACTGCCGGCCGACGCTGCGCCAGATGCGGTCAAAGTGAAATCGCGGTTGATCGGCGGGTAGCAGATGCCCACGGCATCGTTGCAGCCCTGCCAGCCCGCTTCGAGCACCAGTTTTTCGCCGGGGGCGAGCGCCCGCGACAACTGCAGCGTGGCGGCAAAATTCTGGTGGTAGACCTCGGTCTGGCCAAAGGTGGGGTCGTCCTTCATGTCGCCGGCCGGGGTGTCGGCACGGGCAACGGTGAGGCCGGCGGGCGATTTCACTTTCCACGCCAGCTTGTCGCGATAGAGATAGGTGTCGGCAGTGAGCGTGTAGTCGACGCGCACGGATTGCGCATCGGGCATGGCAACTGCAACGAGGAAGGCCTCATCCGGCGGCAGGACCTTGGGCATGTCCATGCCCCCCAGGCTGCGCAGGCTGTCGAGGGCCGAGCGGGCCACGGGAGCGGCGGTGGACGAGGCGGCCGGCGGCGCTTCGGCCGCAGCGGCCGTGGCAATGGGGGCCGGAAGTTTGATCGACAGTGAAACGGTCTGCGGCATGTAGCACAGACCGCCGTCCCAGCACCCTTGCGAGGTGGCCTTGAGCGTGACCGAGGTGGTGCCGGGCGTACGCTGGAACGGCAGGACGATGCGCACGTCCTTGCGGTAGGTTTCCACCTTGCCGAAGGTTTCGTCGTCCTTCATTTTTCCGGGTGGCAGGGTGGTCTTGCCCAGGGTGCCGCCCGCCAGTTCGAACTTGAACTTGTCGCGATACATGTAATACCCGTCGGCGATCTTCCAGCGCGCTTCCAGCGTGGTGGCATCGATTGCCCGGGCGCTCAGGCTGAAGGCCGCTTCCGGATCGAGCGGCTCTTCCTGGGCGTGTGCCGCTTGAGAAACGGCCAGTGCGCCCCAAAGTAGGGGCAAGGCGGCCAGCCAGCGGAACCAATGTTTCGTCATGTCGTTCAGTCTCCTGATGAAGCGGTTTCCCGGGTCAGCCAGTCGAGATATGCCGGCAGGCCCTGGGTTATCGGTATGGCAATCACTTCCGGCACCGCGTAGGGGTGGTGCGCCCGGATCAGCTTTTCCACGGCGGCATAGTGTGTGTCGATCGTCTTGATCAGCACCGGCAGTTCGTCGGCTGACTCCACGGCACCCTGCCACCGGTAGATGGAGCGGCATGACGCCAGAACGTTCACACACGCCGCCACGCGTGCCTCGACCAGGACATGCGCGAGTTTCTCGGCAACCGCCCGATCGGGTACATTGGTCAAGACTAACAAAGGTTCCATCACATGCGCTTTGGTTGGATTGTTCTACTGCTGCTGTCGTTTCCCGTGCTGGAAGCGGTCGGCATTTTCTGGATGGCGGACGAAATCGGCACCTGGGTGCTGCTGTGGCTGCTGGCCGACGTCGTCCTCGGCGTGATGCTGATCCGCTTCGAGCGTGTGGCCTGGGGGGCGCGCCTGCTGTTTTCCATCCAGTCGGGCCAGCAGCCGTTTTCCGCCTTGTTCGCCAGCGGCCGTATTCTGCTCGCCGGCGGACTCTTTGTCTTCCCGGGCTTCATCAGCGATGCGCTGGCGCTGGTTCTGCTGCTGATTCCCGGTACCTGGGCGCGCCGCCGCGCCGACCCGACGCGCGCTGCCAACGATGCGGTGATTCAGGGCGAATACCGGCGCGAGCCCGACGATCTGTTGCGGTGATCCCGGGTTCAATCAGAACAGGTCCATCTGGCCGCGCGTGCGTTTGACTTCGCGCAGCAAATCGTCGGACGTGGGGTAGCGGTATTTCAGCTTCAGTTCGCGCACCGTTCGGTTATTCGAGAGCTGGCGCGATTCGCGCAGAAACGACAGCAGTGCTTCCGACAGAACGCTTTCCGCCTCGGCCCGCTTCACGCGCGGCGGGCGCGGCAGGCCGAAGGCGTCGGCGCAGCTGTCGAACCAGTCGGCCATTTTCAGCGGGTGGGCATCCACGGCGTGATAAAGCCGCTGACCACGCCCGCGAAACAGCGCCGCCCACGCCAGCCGCGCCAGATCGTCGGCGTGGATGTGGTTGGTATAGCTGTCGTCCTCTGCCACCAGCGCCGGCGTGCCACGCTTGATGCGGTCGAGCGGCAGGCGGTCGGCCGCATAGATGCCGGGCGCGCGCAGGATGCTGATCTGCACGCGATGCTTCCGGCCCCACAGGCGCAACTGGCGTTCGGCAGCCACCCGCCGCACCGCGCGACCGTTGACCGGTGCCACCGCGCGCGTCTCGGCCACCCAGTCGCCGCCGCAATCGCCGTAGACCCCACTGGTGCTGATGTAGACCAGCGCACCCGGCAGGCGGCGGCCCAGCGCGTTCAGCAAGCGCGCGGTGCGCGGGTCGGTGGTGCCGGCATTGGGCGGCGGGGCGAAGTGGAACACGGCATCGACGCGCGGCAGCCGCTCCAGTGAGGCAGCGTCGTCGAGGTCGCCCAGATAGGGCGTGACGCCTAGCGTCCGCAGTTCGGCGACGCGTTCCGGCCGGCGCACCAGGCCAATGAACTCGGCCTGGCCGGCATAGGTGCGCACCAGGCGTTCGGCCACATCGCCAAACCCCACGATCAGGATTTTTTTCATCGTGTCATAACCTTTTGTTCGCAAGGGTGAAAACCGGCCCGTGCCGGGCGATAATGCGCCCCTTTATTTTTTGCATTGTAAGCGCGCACCATGCCGTATCAGGTCACCCTCCAGCCCAGCGGACACCAATTCACCGTCGGCGATGACGAAACCGTACTCGAAGCCGCGCTGCGCGAAGGCTTTGCGCTGCCCTATGGTTGCCGCAACGGGGCCTGCGGCGCGTGCAAGGGCACGGTAGTGTCGGGTGAACTCGACTACGGCCAGCATTCGCCCACCGCGCTCAAGGACGATGAAAAGTCACAGGGCCGCGCCCTGTTCTGCCGTGCCAAGCCGCTTTCCGATCTGGTGATCGAAGCCAAGGAAATCGGCGCGGCCAAAGACATCGTCGTGAAGACCCTGCCGTGCCGGGTGGAAAAACTGGACAAGCGCGCCGACGACGTGATGGTGGTGAAGATCAAACTGCCGGCGAGCGAGCGCCTGCAATTCCTCGCCGGTCAGTACATCGACTTTCAGCTGAAGGGCGGCCGCTCGCGCAGCTACTCGCTGGCGAATCCGCCGCACGACGACGCGCTGCTCGAACTGCATATCCGCCATGTGGCGGGTGGCCTGTTCACCGACCAGGTGTTTTCCACCCTGAAGGAACGCGACATCCTGCGCCTCAAGGGCCCGCTTGGCAGCTTCTTCATCCGCGAGGACTCCGACAAGCCGATGATTTTCATCGCTGGTGGCACCGGCTTTGCGCCGATCAAGGGCATGCTCGAACACGCTTTTGCCGAACACACCGACCGCGAGCTGGTGCTCTACTGGGGCGTGCGCTCGCTCAAGGACCTCTACATGGCCGAGCTGCCGCAGCAATGGCTGGCCGAGCGGCCCAATTTCAGCTTCATTCCGGTGTTGTCCGACCCCCTGCCCGAAGACCGCTGGCAAGGCCGTACCGGCTACGTGCACGACGCGGTGCTGGCGGATTTTGCCGACCTGTCGGGCTACCAGGTGTATGCCTGCGGTGCGCCGGTCATGGTCGACAGTGCGCGTGCGGCCTTCGTGGCCAACCGGGGCCTGCCGGAGGACGAATTCTTTGCGGATTCCTTCGTCTACGCGGCCGATGCGGAGCCCGCGCCGGCCGCCTGAGATCGCCTGTCAGTGCATCGTGGATGCGCGGACAGCGGGGCGGTGATCAGAGCTCGCCCTTGGCCCCTGCCTGCATGATGCTCACCAGCGACTTGCGGACGTCTTCGATGCGGGTCTTGAGCGCGGCCGGCAGGCGTTTTTCCTTGGCCACGGCGTCCACGTTCACGTCCATCATCACGAGCCAGCCCTGGCCTTTTTCGTCTTCGATCAACGCAATGCGGCAGGGCATGTAAACCGAGAAATCCAGATTCAGCTGGATCAGGTCCTTGGCGGTCACGGCGTCGCAGAACTGGAAGATGGTGATGGTGCGCTGGCTGGTGTTGGTCATCACTTCCACCTGCTTGGACAGCGGCAGTTCGGCGACCAGTTTGAGATTCAGTGCATTGGCGCGCAGGCGCATGGAGTCGGCGGCGTCGGCGAGCGAAACCGACGGATCGATGGCGACCTTGTAGACGTCGGTTGCGGGGGCCTTGAGTTTGGGGGCCGCCTGCAGGGCGGGCGCGGCAAACAGGCCCAGCAGGGCAAACCAGAATACGGCAAGGGTGGGGATGCGCATGGGAACTGACCTTCAGGAATATTAGCGAATCCTGATGGTATATCTCCCGCTCCCGGTCGTGCATTCACACACGCACGCATCCCGGCAGGAACGAATCAAATCTGTCTATGCCTGGCGGCAGAGTTCCAGCGCCTTCTGGTAGTGCTGGCAGGCTTCGGTCGACAGGCCGCTGTGGGTTTTCAGTTCGGCCATGCGGACGTGGGCCTCGGTGCTGGGCGCAATGGCGAGACTGGCTTCCAGATAGCTCTGCGCCTTGCCCCACAATTGCCGGGCGCTGCACAGCTGCGCCAGCGTGAGCAGCAGTCGGGCATCGCGAGGCTGGGCGTGCAGCCACTTTTCGGCCTGTTCGATCTGCCGGGTGGGGCTGCTGCCGGCCACTTCGCCATACAGCGTCACCAGGTCTTCGTGCCATTGCTTGTTGAGGGCTGCCTCGATCACGTCGAGCGCCGTGTCGGTCCCGCCGCGTTCGGTAAAGGCACGGGCGGCGGCCTGCGCAACCTGGGGATCGATCCTGAATTCGCCGGGCAGCTTTTTCCAGTATTCGAGCAGGGCGCGGTCGTCCTGGGCGCGCCGCTTGAGGTTTTCGGCATAGGTCGCGCGGCGCAGCTGCGTCGCCAGCGCGGGTTCCAGGGCATTGCTGCGCATGAGCGTGTCGAGCAGGCGCTCGACCTCGTCCCACTGGCCAGTCATCTGGCGGGCTTTCAGTTCCTGGCGCAGCAGGGCGGTGTGCTGGGGGGCGATTTCCTTGGCGGACTGGATCGCTGCCAGCGCGCCGGTCGCGTCCTTGGCGTCGAGCCGGGCTTCGGCTTCGAGCAGTTGCGCGGCGAGTTCGGCACCGTGTTCTCCAGCTTCGCGTACATGGCGCTCGCGTTGTGCGGGGGCGCGCATTTCCTGTGCGGCCCGCGCGGCCAGCACGCGTGCGAGGCCGGTCCGTGCGTCATCGGTTTCGCCCTGCCAGCTTCCCAAGGCCTGCTGGGCATCCTGGAAGCGGAATTCGGCAAAGGCGCGCAAACCGCCGACAAAGTTCTCGTCGCGCTTGCGGGCGGCCCGGCGGGCACGCAGATCGCGCACGATGCTCGGCAGATTCAGCGTCAGGCTGGCCAGCCGCAGGAGCAGCACGCCACCCACGACGAGTGCGGTAATCATCAGGACAAAGCTGATGAAGGAAATCTCGAGCCGCCAGGGTGGATAGACGAGTACGACGTAGCCGGGGTCGTAGCGGCCGGCCATGGCCAGCGCAATGGCCAGCACCGCAACGATGACGAGCGAGACGAGCCAGCGCATCAGTGTGACCCCTTGTAGGCGTCGAGCGCGGCCAGACTGGCATCGATGCCGGGCAGCTTGATCGCGATATTGAGGCTGGCGAGGCGGCGGATTTCCTTCATGGCGGTAGCCACGCCGGCGTCCCGCGTGTTGAAGTAGCGGGCGAGGGTGTCGGATGCGGCTTTCAGGTCGGCGTGAAACGCGGCTTCGTCCTGCGCCATCAGGGCCAGCCGTGCCGAGAGCAGGCGCAGGCGCAGGTTTTCGCGCAGGAAGTAGGCCTGGTCCGGCGGCAGCAGCACGGCTTCGTTGCCTTCCACACGGCGGATTTGCACCAGCCGCTTCAGTTCGTCCCAGAGTTCCTGGCCCAGGCTGGCAGCGCTGACAGCACGCGGTGCAGGGCTGGCTTCGGAGCCCTGTGCGCTGGCCAGCGGCCAGCTGGCATGACGCGCCACCAGTGCCTCGATGCGCGCGCTTGCGCCCACTTCGTCGAGCGACGGCGCAGCACGCAGGCTGGCCAGGTCGCTGGCGATGGCACGCCGCAGGGCAGTGAATTGCGGTTTGTTCAGGCGTTGCAGACGGGTGTCGGCACCTTCCAGCGCGATGATCGCGGCCTTGACGTTGCCGGCCAGCTGCAACTGCTGGGCGGCAGTGAGCAGAACCTGTTCGATTTCGGCCAGCGTCCATTCGTCGCGTCCCTGTGCCAGGTCCTTGTACAGGGACTCGAGCGCGAGTTGCTGCTGTTGCGACGTGGCCATCTGGCTTTCGATATGTCCGACGCGCTCGCTGGTCTGCCGCATCGCGTCGTCGGCGTTCTTCGCCAGCAGCCGGGTCTCGCTCGCCTGCTGGCCGGATTCGGCAAGCTTGCGGCTGAGCTCCGACTTGAGATCGCGCACGCGTTCGCGGCTGTCCGACCACGACCAGGCCGCCATGACGAGTGCCAGCACGGCGAGCACGATCGCAACCAGCGCCAGCGGCGAAACCGGTGCGCGGGTCGGAACCGTCGGCGGGATGGATGGTGCAGCAGCGGATTCGGGTGTGTCGTTCATCTGTCTGTCTGTGCGTTGAACCAGCGAATCATGCCATCGACCAGGCCGGCGTCGCCGCCGGGGGTGGCGATGGCGTGTGCCAACCCCAGACTGCGGGCCGACGCGGCGATTTTCGCATGCGGCGCGAAAAGCGGGGTGGTGGCGAGCAGCGGTGCCCCGGCTTCGCCCAGCATCGCGATCAGATTGGCGAGCGTTTCGGCGCTCGCCACCGTCACCGCATCGATGCCGCCTGCCAGCCAGCGCGCCAGCAAAGGCGCGGGATCGGCAACCGGGCGCACGCGGCGGTAGCATTCGAGATAGCGCACAGCCGCGCCGCGCGCCGTCAGCGTATCGGCCAGCAGCGGCCGACCGCCGACACCGCGCACGATGACGATGCGCCGCCCGGTGACATGGGCGAGCTGCGGCAACGCCAGCAGGGCCTCGCTGTCCTGCCCATCCGGGACGAGGGCGCCGGTCACGCCGGCTTCCGCCAGCGCGCGTGCGGTACCGGGGCCGACCGCGAACAGCTGCGCCCCGGGGGGCGGCGCACCGATCGCGGCCAGGCCGAATTGGGCGGCATTGGGGCTGATGAAGATGAGCGCA
>JBEQCD010000009.1:18717-48561 GCA_041639515.1 Hydrogenophilales bacterium
ACGTGCGGCTTGCAGTTGCGCCGCCGGCACCGCCTAGACGGCCAGCGCCGGAACCCGCACGGCCGCGCCGCCGGCGGCACGGATCGCCTGCACCAGCGATGCCGCCTGGTGCGCCGGCCGCGTCACCAGCACGGCGCGGCCGGCGAGCGGCGCCGTCATTGCGGCAGGGCGTCGAGGATCGCGCGTGCGCCCTGGGCGAGGAGCTTGTCGGCGAGCGCCTGACCGACCGCCTCGGGGTCGGCAGCTTCGCCCTCGGCGCGGTCATGGATGAAACCGCTGCCGTCCGGATGGGCGACGAAACCGGCAATGTGCAGGGTGCCGTTTTCCAGCGTGGCATGCGCCCCCAGCGGCACCTGGCAGCTGCCGCCCAGCACGCGGCTGACCTGGCGTTCGGCGCGCACGCAGGCGGCGGTCCGGGGGTGATTGAGTGCAGAGAGCATGGCAGCCACTTCGGGCTTGTCGCTGCGGATTTCGATGCCGAGCGCGCCCTGCCCGGCGGCTGGGATGCTGTCTTCCACCGACAGCAGGCTCTTGATGCGGTTGCCGAGGCCGAGGCGCTTCAAGCCGGCGGCGGCCAGCAGGATGGCGTCGAACTGGCCTTCATCGAGCTTCGTCAGGCGCGTGCCGACGTTGCCGCGCAGCGGCTTCACCACCAGATGCGGATAGCGTGCGCGCAGTTGCGCCTCGCGGCGCAGGCTGGAGGTGCCGACCACCGCGCCGGGCGGCAGATCTGAGAGTTTTTCGTACTGGATCGAGACGAAGGCGTCGCGCGGGTCTTCGCGCTCGCCGATCACCGCCAGCTCGAATCCCGGCGGCAGTTCCATCGGCACATCCTTCATGGAATGCACGGCCAGATCGGCCCGGCCGGCTTCGAGCGCGACTTCGAGTTCCTTGACAAACAGGCCCTTGCCGCCGATTTTGGACAGGGTGACGTCGAGGATCTGGTCGCCGCGCGTAGTCATGCCCAGAATCTCGACCGTGACGCCCGGGTGCAATGCGCGCAGGCGATCGCGGATATGCTCCGCCTGCCACATGGCAAGGGCACTTTCACGGGAGGCGATGGTCAGGGTCTGCATGGCGGTAGGAATGGACTCTTTGAAACATAATGGGGTAACGCGACACTTGGCAAAACGGTGTGCGCACCTGTCGGAGAAACTGGATCAACATGCTGCGATCGATCGCAATCTGGGCAACGATTCTAACATGGGGTGTCATGGCCCCCGGCCCAGCCCGGGCGGCGGACGGGCTCGTCCACGCCACCAACTTTGCGGCTGACGCGCGCACGGCGACCGGCCGCAAAGTCCCCGTCATGGTGATCTTCACCAGTCCGGGCTGCCATTATTGCGAGCGGGTGAAACGCGATTACCTCATCCCCATGCACAAGGACAAGGCGTATCGCAACAAGGTCGTCATCCGTGAAGTGACGGTGGGGGCGGGCACGCCTCTGGTCGATTTTGACGGCAGCCGCACCACCGAAGGTGCGTTCGCTGCGGCGCACAAGGTCTTCATGGTGCCGACGGTGAAGGTGCTCGACCTCAAGGGGCAGGATGCCGCCGAACCCATCGTCGGCCTGCTCACCGCAGATTACTACTTCGGCTATCTCGAAGCCGCCATCGAGGAAGGTCTGGGCAAGTTACGCAAGCCCTGAGCGCTGTCCCTCAAGGGCATCCATGACGGTAGAATCCCCGGTCATGGGAGCCCCCGCATGAAAACCCTGCTGGCCGACGATCACCCCCTGATGCGCGAGGGCGTGCGGCAGGTGCTGGCGCAACTCGAATCCTCGGTCGAGATCATCGATGCCCACGACTATCCCAGCCTGTTCGCCCAGACCGCGCTCCACGCCGATCTCGACCTGGCCCTGGTCGACCTCAACATGCCGGGTCTGGTCGGCATGCAGGGCATCACCCAGTTCCGGCAACTCTTTCCGGACATTCCGCTGGTGGTGCTGTCCGCGTCCGAATCGCCGCACGACATCCGCAATGCCCTCGAAGCCGGCGCGCTCGGCTACATCCCCAAAGCCGCCAGCACGCACGCCATGCTTGATGCCCTGCGCCGGGTTCTGGCGGGCGACATCTATGTGCCTGCCTGCCTGCACGAGCCCGCCGAGCGCGTCAGCGCACCGGTCGTCCCCGATAATGTGCTCGATGGCCTGACTGGCCGCCAGCGTGAAGTGGCGCGCCTGCTCGGGCACGGCTTCACCAACAAGGCCATCGGCAGCATGCTCGGCATGACCGAGAACACGGTGAAGGTCCACGTGGCTGCAATCTTCCGTGCGCTTGGCGTCACCAACCGGACCGAAGCCGTGCTGGCCATGCAGCGACTTACACCGTCGTGAACCTGCTGCGCGCGCTGGCGGCCCGCCTGCCCTTCCACAGCATACGCAGCCGCATGCTGGTGATTGCCCTGTTGCCGGCTCTGCTCACCGAATTCGGGCTTGTGGCCTACTTCACCACGCAAAGTCTGGACGCGGCCGAGCGCACCCTGCTGGCGCGGGCCGACAATGCCGCCCGGCATCTCGGCGACGCGCTCACCTACGCACTCGTGAGCGGCGACACGTCGCTGGCACAGTCGCTGCTGGCGGCGGAAATTCGCAACAGCGAACTGGCCCACGCGCGGGTCGTCGATCGCAGCGGCACCGTGTTCGCCAGCCAGGGCCAACTGCCCGTCACCGACCATGTGGTGCGGCGCGTATCGGTCAGCCTGCCACGCACCGAGCTAGTCGAGGAAGCCCTGTACGCAGCGTCCGCCCCCGTCGTTCCTTCGGTGCTGGGGCAGGTGGAAGTGAGCGTGACGCGCGATGCGGTCGAGGCCTTCACCCGGGGAGCCCTGATACGTGCCGCCCTGCTGATGCTGGCCGCGCTCACGCTGACCGGCATGGTGGCGTGGCGCCTGTCCGACCGGCTGGCGGGGCAGCTGAACCACGTCAGCCGGGTGGTGGCGCGCCTTGCGCGGGACGACCTGAGTGTGCGCACGCACCTGCCGGTACTCGGGGAAGTGGGGCAACTCGCTGCCGGCGTGAATAACATGGCAGATGCCCTGCTGGCACAGCGCACCCAGATGGAATCCCGCATCCAGGCCGCCACGGCCGATCTGGCCGCCAAGAAGGACATGGCCGAGCGCGCCAACATGGCCAAGTCGCGTTTCTTTGCCGCTGCCAGCCACGATCTCAGGCAACCGCTGCACGCGCTGTCGCTCTTTGTGGCCACCTTGAAGGCGCGCAACCGCCAGTCCGAAACCCAGCCGCTCATCGACAACATCGAGGCCTCGACTGCGGCGATGGAATTGCTGTTCAACGCCTTGCTGGATATTTCCCGCCTGGATGCCGGGGCCATCGAACCGCATCCGGTGCACTTTTCGCAGGAACGGCTGTTTGCCGATCTCGACAAGCAGTTTTCCGCGCTGGCCGCAGACAAGCAGCTGAGCCTGCGCTTTCGCGGCAGCGTGCCGGCGCTCTACAGCGACCCCCTCCTGCTGGAGCGCATCCTGGCGAACCTTGTGGTCAATGCCATTCGCTACACCGATGACGGCGGGGTGCTGGTGGCCTGCCGGCAGCGCGGGCGCACCGTGCGGCTGGCCGTCTACGACACGGGGCGCGGTATTCCCGAAGACCAGCAGGAAAGCGTGTTCCAGGAATTCGTGCAGTTGCACAATGCCGCGCGCGACCGCAGCAAGGGACTGGGGCTGGGCCTGGCCATCGTGTCGCGTCTGGGCCGCCTGCTGGGGCATCGCGTCGGCTTGCGTTCAGAGCCGGGCCATGGCTCGGTGTTCAGCATCGACGTGCCGCTGGGTGATCCCTCGCTGATCCAGGCCCCGTCGCCGCCCGCGTCGCCGGGCAAAATGCCGGCCGATGCGCTGGTCCTGCTGATCGACGATGAATCCGCCATCCTGCGCGGTATGGCCGAATTGTTCGACAACTGGAACATTGACCTGGTCACCGCGCACAGCGCAGCCGAGGCGGAACAGTGGCTGGCCAGCCTGGAGCGCACCCCGGATGTGATCGTCACCGACTATCGGCTCCCCGATGACGATGGGCTGGCGGTCATCGCCCGGCTGCGGGAACAGTTCGGTCGCAACATCCCCGCCATTCTGGTGACCGGCGACACGGCACCCGAGACCCTGCAACGCATCACCCAGGCGGGCTTTCCGCTTTTGCACAAACCCTTGCGACCCGCCAAGCTCCGGGCACTGCTGACGCACCTGATCCAGCAGGGACGGGCGGCGGACGTGGGATAATCCTGCTGCCCGTGTGAGCGGTGACGCGTCCCGCACCCCTCACGCTCCATCGCCTACTGATCACGTTCAACCACCATGCATATCCACATTCTTGGCATTTGCGGCACCTTCATGGGCGGCATTGCCGCCATCGCCCGTAACGCGGGCCACACCGTCACCGGCTGTGACGCCAACGTCTACCCGCCCATGTCCGACCAGTTGCGGGCGCTCGGGATCGAATTGACCGAAGGCTGGGACGCGAGACAGGTCAATCTCAAGCCGGACATTTTCGTGATCGGCAATGTGGTCAGCCGGGGCAATCCCCTGATGGAAGCCATACTCGAACGCGGCCTGGCCTACACCTCGGGGCCGCAGTGGCTGGCCGACACCATGCTCAGGGACAAATGGGTACTGGCTGTTGCCGGCACCCACGGCAAGACCACCACCACCGCCATGCTGACCTGGATACTCGACGACGCCAGGCTGCGTCCCGGTTTTCTCGTCGGAGGCATCCCGCAGAATTTCGGCATGTCGGCGCGACTGACCGACAGCCCGTTCTTCGTGATCGAGGCCGACGAATACGACACGGCCTTTTTCGACAAGCGCTCGAAATTCGTGCACTACCGTCCGCGCACGGTGATTCTCAACAATCTCGAATACGACCACGCCGACATTTTTCCGGATCTGGCAGCCATCGAAACCCAGTTCCACCACCTGGTGCGCACCGTGCCGGGGAACGGGCTCGTGGTGGCCAACGGCCGGGAGCCCGCGCTTGATCGCGTGTTCGAGCGGGGGCTGTGGACGCCGGTCGAGCGATTTGGTGCAGCACCCGGCCCGACCGCGCAAGGCTGGACCGCAGGCGAACCCGACAGCGACGGCAGCTTCGAGGTGTTGTTCAATGGTGTCTTGCAGGGCCGGGTGAACTGGAGCCTGATAGGCGAGCACAACCGGCTCAATGCACTGGCCGCGATTGCGGCCGCGCGCCACGCCGGCGTGACGGCCGCTGCTGCGATCGACGCCCTGTCGCGTTTCGAAAACGTGAAGCGGCGGATGGAAGTGCGCGGATCGGTTCACGGCATTACCGTCTACGACGACTTCGCCCATCATCCCACCGCCATTGCCACCACGGTGGGCGGCTTACGGCGCAAGGTGGGCAAGGCGCGCATTCTGGCGGTGCTGGAGCCGCGTTCCAACACCATGAAGCTCGGCGTGATGAAAGCGCAGCTACCCGGCAGTCTGACCGAAGCCGACGAGGTCTATTGCTTTGGTGCCCAGCTTGGCTGGGATGCGGCGGAAGCGCTTGCGCCGCTGGGCAACAAGGCACGGGTGTTCGATCAGCTGGATGGGCTGGTGGCCCAGCTGGTGAAGGACGCCCGGCCGGGCGACCATGTGCTGATGATGAGTAACGGTGGCTTCGGCGGCATCCACGCCCGACTGCTCGATGCCCTGCATCACCACTACCACGAGGACGTGGTGCTCACGCCGATGCACCGCTACGGCGGCTACGCCTGATCCGGGTGGCCGGGGCCTGCTCCGGCAGTCAGCCGGCGATATTCAGCTCGGCAACCACCGGCGCATGGTCTGAAGGCTGCGGCAACTTGCGCATCGCACGGTCGATGGTGGACGCGGTGCACACGGCCGCCAGCGGTTCGGAGAGCAGGATGTGGTCGATCCTGAGCCCTTTGTTTTTCTGGAATCCCAGCATCCGGTAATCCCACCAGGAAAAGGTTTTGTCCGCCTGCTCGAACAGGCGAAAACTGTCCTTGAGCCCCAGCGCCAGAAGATTCCGGAAGCGTTCGCGTTCGGGTGGGGAAACGAGCACATCATCCCGCCAGGCATCTGGGTCGTGCACGTCACGGTCGTCGGGCGCGATGTTGTAGTCGCCCAGCACGGCAAGCTGCGGGTATCGCACCAGCTCGTCTGCCAGCCAGGCGATCAGCGCATCGAACCAGGCGAGCTTGTAGGGATACTTGTCGGAATCGAGCGCCTGGCCGTTGGGGCAGTACACTCCGACCAGCCGCACCCCGCCTACCGTACCGGCGACAACACGCTTCTGCTCGTCGGCGAAACCGGGAATGCCGAATTGCACGTCGGCAATCGGATGACGGCTGACAATCGCCACGCCGTTATAGGTTTTCTGACCGGTGAACGCGACCTGATAGCCCGCTGCCTCGAGTTCGGCGACAGGGAAATTCTCGTCGGTGAGCTTGGTTTCCTGCAGGCAGACCGCGTCGGGCTGGCGGGTGGCGAGAAAGTCCAGCAACTGGGGCAGGCGGACCTTGAGGGAGTTGACGTTCCAGGCGACGATTTTCATGCCGCCGAGTGTAGCAGGCCGCCCGGTGCGGCCAAACGGCCCCGTGCCGGCCGGCCAGGACGAAGGCTATTGTGCGGCAGGGGCGGCAGGGGCTTGCGCCGGTGCCGCAGCAGTCGGGGCCGCAGGCTTGCGGCCGGGCGGCGCGGCTTTGGGATAGCCCGCGCGATCGAGCGCGCTTTGCCACTGGCCGGCTTCGAAGCCATCGACCTTGTCTGCACCCACCACCAGCACCGGCACCGACAGGCGGCCCGTGAGCTTCTGCAGATCGGCCTGCGCTTCCGGGCTGGTTTGCGGGTCCTTGTTGCTGAAGGGAATGCCACGCTCGGTCAGCAGTTGCCGGGCCTGGTCGCAGGGGGCACCGCACGCGCTGGCGTAAAGCGTCACAGGGGATTTTTCACGGGCGATGCGGGCGGCGTAATTTTCATTGCCCTCGATCACGTTGCCCTTGAAGGCTTTCTGCTGGGCGCTGCGCACACTGGGGGGCGGTGGCTGGTCGCTGTAGACCATGCGCCCCTGCGCATCCTTCCACTGATAGAGCTGCGCCGCGCCGGCGCTGGCCGCAACGCACATTGCCACGAGGATGAACCCTGCTTTCATGTCTGCCTCCCGAAAGACGAAATCATCTCATTAGCGGTACAGGCGGCGCGGGCTTTAGGGTCGGGTTTCATAAAGAGGACTGGAGGAAAGGCGGTTCAACAGGGAGGCAAGTGAGGAAGGGAGTCCTCTCTTATCTCCTGTCCTTCCCTGTGAACCTGCACTTCAAAACCTTACAAAGAGGACATGAAGTTCACGAGGGGTTGCCTCCTGTCCTCTTGTCCTCTTTGTGAATAACGCCGCCAGTCAGAAAGAAAGTGCACAGGGAGGTAAGGCAGGGTTTTTGCCTTCCTCACGTGCCGCCTTTCCTCCCTGTGAAAAAACAGTCCGGGATTTTCCGTGTCCTTCCATCGTCGAAGCGAGCCAGGATCAGGCCATGCCGTTATGCCGCAACAGCGCGTCGATGGTCGGTTCGCGGCCGCGGAAGGCCCTGAACGATTCGAGTGCGGGCCGTGCGCCGCCCTGGGCGAGGATTTCGCTCCAGAAGCGGTGGCCCACTTCCGGGTTCAGCACGCCGCCGTAGCCTTCGGCCTCGTCCTCGAACAGCGCGTAGGCGTCGGCCGAGAGCACTTCTGCCCACTTGTAGCTGTAGTAACCCGCCGCGTAGCCCCCGGCGAAGATGTGCGAGAAATTGTTGGGGAAGCGGTTGTAGGCCGGCGGGATGATGACGGCGACCTGCTTGCGGATGTCGTTCAGCAGGTCCATCGCGGTGCGGCTGCCGGTGGGGTCAAAGTCGTCGTGCAGGCGCATGTCGAAGACGGAGAATTCGACCTGGCGCAGCGTTTGCAGGCCGGACTGGAAGTTCTTGGCGGCAAGCATCTTGTCGAACAGGTCGCGGGGCAAGGGCGCGCCGGTGTCGACGTGGCCGGTCATGTGCTTCAGCACGTCCCACTCCCAGCAGAAGTTTTCCATGAACTGGCTGGGCAGTTCGACCGCGTCCCACTCCACGCCGTTGATGCCGGACACGCCCAGCTCTTCAATCTGCGTGAGCAGGTGGTGCAGGCCGTGGCCGCTTTCGTGGAACAGGGTGATGACTTCGTCGTGGGTGAACAGCGCGGGCTTGTTGCCGACCGGTGCGGAGAAGTTGCAATTGAGATACGCCACGGGCGTCTGCACGCCGTCGGGTTTGCGGCGACGGGTGATGACGTCGTCCATCCATGCGCCACCACGCTTGGAGGCACGTGCGTAGAGGTCGAGATAGAACTGGCCGATCTGCTTGCCGGCATGGTCTGTCAGCGTGTAGAACTTCACGTCGGGGTGCCACACCGGGGCACTGTCTTCGCGGATGTGCAGGCCGTAGAGCGTTTCCACCAGCTTGAACAGGCCGGCCAGCACGCGCGGTTCGGGGAAGTACTGTTTCACTTCCTGGTCCGAGAAGCTGTAGCGCGCAACGCGCAGTTTTTCGGAGACGTAGGCGTTGTCCCATGCTTCGAGCGTGTCGTAGCCCAGCGTGTCGCGGGCGAAGGCCTTGAGCTCGACAAAATCCTTTTCGGCGTACGGACGGGCGCGTTCAGCCAGTTCGTCGAGGAACTTGAGGACCTGCGCCGGCGTGTCGGCCATCTTGGCTTCCAGCGACAGTTCGGCGTAGGACTTGAAGCCCAGCAGTTCGGCAGCTTCACGGCGCAGTTTGAGTATCTGTGCAATGAGCGGGGTGTTGTCGAGTTCGGCCTTGCCGAATTCCGACGCGCGGGTGACGTAGGCGCGATAGAGAATCTGGCGCAATTCGCGGCTGTCGGCGTATTGCATCACCGGCAGGTAGGACGGCATATGCAGGGTGATCTTCCAGCCGGTTTCCCCGTCCGCTTCGGCAGCTGCTTTCATCATCGCCAGCACGTCGTCCGGAATGCCGGCCAGTTCGGACGGCTCATCGATGATGAGGTGATAGTCGTTGGTCGCGTCGAGCAGGTTTTCCTCGAACTTGGCGGAAATCTGCGCCAGTTCCTCCTGCAGCTGCATGAAACGGGCCTTTTTGTCGTCCGGCAGTTCCGCCCCGCCCAGACGGAAATCACGCAGCTCGTTTTCCACGATCTTCTTGCGCGTGGCCGACAAGGCGGCGTAGCCGGCTCCGGCCTTGAGCGCCTTGAACTTGCCGAACAGCGCTTCGTTCTGGCCCAGTTCGGCGTAATAGACCGTGATCTTGGGCAGGTTGGCGTTGTAGACCTCGCGCAGTTCGGGCGAATCCATCACCGAATGCAGGTGCGACACCTGGCCCCAGGCGCGGCCGAGCTTTTCGTTGGCATTGTCGAGCGGGGCAACGAACGCGTCCCAGTCGGCCGGGGTGTCGGCGGCTTCGGCCCGTGCAACCGCCGCGCGGCAGTCCGCCAGCAACTGGTCGATGGCGGGGGTGACGAATTCGGGCTTGAACTCGGCAAAGCGGGGCAAGGCGGAAAAATCGAGGAGCGGATTCATGGCGGCACGCAATACGGGGAGGAGGGGGAATTATACTTTCGGTCCGATCACCCGATTTTCAACCCCATGACGGACAAGGTTTACGATTCTCCGCTCGCCCCGCATCACGGCATGACACCCGAGTGTGCGCCCGGTGCCTGGGTACACCCGCGCGCCACGGTCATCGGCGAAGTGAAACTGGGGGCCGACAGCTCGGTCTGGCCCGGTGCGGTGATCCGGGGTGACGTGAACCGCATCACCATCGGGGAAGCCACCAACATCCAGGATGGCAGCGTGCTGCATGTATCGCACAAAACGCCGGCCCATCCCGACGGCGGGCCGCTGGTGATCGGCGACCGGGTCACGGTCGGCCATACCGTCATCCTCCATGCCTGCACCATTGAAGACGAATGCCTGATCGGCATGGGCTCCATCATCCTCGACGGTGCGGTGGTGCAAAAGCATGTGCTGCTGGGCGCGGGCTCGCTGGTGCCCGAAGGCAAGGTGCTCGAATCCGGGCACCTCTACCTGGGTCGGCCCGCCAAGGCTGTGCGCCTGCTCAGCGCCGAGGAGATCGCTTACTTCGCGTATTCGGCCGGGCACTATGTGAAGCTCGCGCAGTCGTACGAAGGCTAGATTCAAGTCGCCAGTTTCAAGATTCAAGGAAAACCATTGAAAGCCACCAAACCCTTGCTGATTGCCCTCGTCGTGCTCGCCATCCTCGGCGCGCTGGCCTACGCCCTCACCCAGAAGCCACAGGCACCGGCCGCCACCTTCACCACACTCGATGGCAAACAGCTCTCGCTCGAAGAGCTGCGCGGCAAGGTCGTGCTGGTGAATTTCTGGGCGACGTCCTGCCCCGGCTGCGTCAAGGAAATGCCAGACATGATCGAGGCTTACCGCGACTACAAGGATCGCGGTTTCGAGATCGTCGCCGTGGCGATGAGCTACGACCCGCCCAACTACGTCGCCAACTTCGTGCAGACGCGACAGCTGCCGTTCCCGGTATCGCTGGACGTGAAGGGCGATCACGCACGCGCCTTCGGCGACGTGCAGCTCACGCCCACCAGCTTCCTCATCGGCAAGGACGGCAGCATCCTCGACCAGAAACTCGGCGAACTCGACTTCAACAAGCTGCGCGCGCAGCTCGACAAGGAACTGTCGTGATCGCGCGCGGTATCGCACTCGCCGTGCTGCTGGCCCTGGCGGGTTGCCAGGGCCCCGCACCTGCCAAGTCCGGCAAACCCTCGCCAGCCGGGCCCCCACCCCCGCCCATGGCGGCAGAAGACAGCCAAGTGATGTGCCCGGCCGACGTGAAAATCTGTGCCGACGGCAGCACTGTCAGCCGCACCGGTCCGCGCTGCGAATTCGCCGCGTGCCCGGCGGAGAAAAAATAAAACCTTGAACAAGGAGGACGAGAGGATGGGAGTGGATTCTTCTTCTGACCTCTTGTCCTCATCTCCTCTTTGTAAATCGTTTTTTTGATCGAGTTCCCATGGCGCAATACGTTTATTCCCTCAACCGGGTCGGCAAGATCGTGCCGCCCAAACGACAAATCCTGAAGGACATCTCGCTGTCCTTCTTCCCCGGCGCGAAAATCGGCCTCTTGGGCCTGAACGGTTCGGGCAAGTCTTCGCTCATCCGCATCATGGCCGGCGTCGACAAAGACATTGAAGGCGAAGCCATTCCAATGGCCGGCATCCGTATCGGCTATCTGCCGCAGGAACCACAGCTCGACCCGGCGCATACCGTGCGCCAGGCGGTGGAAGCCGGGCTTGGCGAAATTGTTGCGGCCAAAACCCGGCTGGATGAAATCTACGCCGCCTACGCCGAGCCCGACGCCGACTTCGACAAGCTCGCCGAAGAGCAGGCCCAGTGCGAGGCGATCCTCGCCACCGCCGGTGCCGACCTCGACACGCAGATGGAAATCGCCGCCGATGCCTTGAGGTTGCCGCCGTGGGACGCCGTCATCGGCAATCTTTCCGGCGGCGAGAAGCGCCGTGTCGCGCTGTGCCAGTTGCTGCTGTCCAACCCCGACATGCTGCTGCTCGACGAGCCGACCAACCACCTCGATGCCGAATCGGTCGACTGGCTGGAGCAGTTCCTCGTGCGCTATCCCGGCACCGTGGTCGCGGTGACGCACGACCGCTACTTCCTCGACAACGCCGCCGAGTGGATTCTCGAACTCGACCGTGGCCACGGCATTCCGTGGAAGGGCAACTACACCAGCTGGCTGGAACAGAAGGAAGCGCGCCTGGAGACCGAAGCCAGGCAGGAAGCCGCGCGCATCAAGACGATGAAGCAGGAACTCGAATGGGTGCGGCAGAATCCCAAGGCGCGCCAGGCCAAGTCGAAGGCGCGCCTGTCCCGCTTCGAGGAACTGAACTCGGTGGAATACCAGAAACGCAACGAGACGCAGGAAATCTTCATCCCCATTGGCGAGCGGCTCGGCGACAAGGTCATCGATTTCCACAACGTCAGCAAATCCTTCGGCGACCGCCTGCTGATCGACAACCTCAGCTTCTCCGTGCCGCCCGGCGCCATCGTCGGCATTATCGGCCCCAACGGCGCCGGCAAGTCGACCTTCTTCAAGATGATCACCGGGCTGGAAAAACCCGACAGCGGAGAAGTCGAGATCGGCCAGACTGTGAAGCTCGCCTACGTCGACCAGAGCCGCGATGCGCTCGTCGCCGACAAGACCGTGTTCGACGAAATCGCCGAAGGTCGCGACCTGCTGACCGTGGGCCGCTACGAAACCCCGGCGCGCGCTTACCTTGGCCGCTTCAACTTCAAGGGCGGTGACCAGCAGAAACTCGTCGGCAACCTCTCGGGCGGCGAACGCGGCCGTCTGCACCTGGCCAAGACGCTGATCGCCGGCGGCAACGTGCTGCTGCTCGACGAACCATCCAACGACCTGGATGTGGAAACCCTGCGCGCACTGGAAGATGCCTTGCTGGAGTTTGCCGGTTGCGTGCTGGTGATCTCGCACGACCGCTGGTTCCTCGATCGCATCGCCACGCACATCCTCGCCTTCGAGGGCGACTCGCAGGTAGTATTCTTCCCGGGGAACTACCAGGAATATGAAGCCGACAAGAAAAAACGACTCGGAGAAGAGGGCGCCAAACCCAGACGCATCCGCTACAAGCCCATCAGCCGCTGACTGCGCCACCCTGCGGTTTGCGGCCTGCTTGCGCGGCGGGCCGCTGGTGGCCGGAATCGCCTCTGCTCTGGGCATCTGGCTGCTGATGCAGTTTTTTGTCTGGCTGGAGCAGGACCGGCGCGTGCAGGCCGAACGCGCGGTGTTGCAGGCAGAAGCCGCCACCGTGCGGGCGCGGCTCGAATCCGAGCTCAATGCGACCCTGTCGCTGAGCCTGGGCCTGTCGAGCTTCGTGCTGGCCGACCCCGATTATTCCCAAACCGCATTCGAGCAGGTGGCCGCATCGCTGTTGCGCCTGCAACCGGCCATCCGCAGCGTGGCTCTGGCTCCCGACAACGTCATCCAGCAAATCTACCCCCGTGCCGGCAACGAGAAGGCGCTGGGTCTGCGCTATCTGGATACGCCTGCGCAGCGCGAAGCCGTACTGAGGTTGATGCAGGAACAACGGCCCGTGATTGCCGGGCCGATCACGCTGGTGCAAGGCGGAATCGGCATCGTCAACCGGATTCCCATCGTGTTTTCTGCGCCGGGCGGGGCCACCCACTATTGGGGTCTGGCTTCCGTGGCGATCGATCCGCTACCGATTTTCGAGCACGCCGGCCTCGGCGCGAACGGCCTGCACGACGGCATGCCGTTCGCGCTGCGCGGCAAGGATGGGCTGGGCGCACGCGGTGAGGCGTTTCTGGGGCAGCCTGCCTTGTTCAATGACCCGGCTGCGGTGGTGATGGATGTGGTGATTCCCGGCGGCACTTGGCAGCTGGCGTTGCGTCCTTCGCCGGACAGTGCTGCGGCGATGGACTGGGGTTGGGCGATGCAGGCACTGTTTGTTGTGGCAGCGCTGTTTGCTGGCGGGCTTACGGCCTATTCGCTCTCCGCGCACCAGCGCATCCGCGCCATGGCCCTGAGTGATTCGCTGACCGGGCTGGCGAATCGCCGCCAGTTCCATGCCACCGGCGAGGAACTCTTTGCGCTGGCCAAACGCACCCGCCGTCCACTCACCCTGCTCAATCTCGATATCGACGATTTCAAGGCAGTGAACGACACCTTCGGCCACGCGGGGGGCGATGCGGTGCTGGTGCAGGTGGCGCAGGCGCTCAAGGCCTGTTGTCGCGAATCCGACCTGATTGCGCGGGTGGGCGGCGACGAATTCCTGCTGCTGCTGCCCGACACTGCGCCCGGTCCCACGCTCGAAGCGCTGCTGCAGCGCCTGCGTGTGGCCGTCGGGCATGTGCTGCCCGAGACGCCGCCGCCGGCGCGGCCCGGCGTCAGCATCGGCGTGGCGGCCTGCAATCAGAACACGCCCACGCTCAGCGCTCTGATGCGCCAGGCCGACGAAACCATGTATCGCGCCAAGGCGGCCGCTGACGCGCCGACACCCGCATGATCCTCGACCGCATCGATCAGGCCGCGCGCTACCGCACCTTCCACCCGCTGTTTGCGCAGGCATTCGACTGGCTGGCGGCCACCGATCTGGCGGCCCTGCCGCCGGGCCGGCATGACATCGACGGCGATCGGCTGTTCGTCATCGTCGAGGCCTGCGCCGGGCGCACCCGCGAGGAAGCGAAGCTCGAATGCCACCGCCGCTACCTCGATATCCAGCTGGTGCTCGAAGGCGTCGACGAAATGGGCTGGCGGCCGCTGGCGGCGTGTACGCAGCCGCGCACCGACTACGATGCCGCGCGCGACATCCGTTTCTTCGACGACGCGCCCGCAAGCTGGATCGCCACGCCCGCCGGCGCGTTCTGCCTGTTCTTTCCCGACGACGCGCACGCACCGCTGGTGAGCGACGGCTTCATCCGCAAGGTGGTGGTGAAGATCGCGGTTTGAATTTGTGCCCCCGTGGGGAAGCAATCAAACACCAAGCAAAGAGGACGGGAGGAAAAGAGGTTAGAAATCATCACCTTGTCCCCTTTGTAAACTGATTTTTGTCCCTGAAGCGCGCACCATTAGTAGTGCGGGGGTATCTCGTCGCGCAGATTGCGTGCCTCCGCCGGCAGGGCATCGCGCAGTTGGCGGTGCAGCACGCGCAATTGTTCCTGCAGCAGGTCGAGCTGCTCCTGCTGGCGGAATACTGTCTTGTTCAGCGTTTCGATCATGTCCTCGGCAAAGGCCAGTTTGGCTTCGACTTCGATGAGGCGACGGTCGGCGGCAGATTCGGTCATGGTGCGGTAGCTTTCAGCAGGGGCGTGATGAGTTTTTCCAGCCTGGGATAGTGCACCTGTCCGGCAATCCTGTGGCGAATGTGGCCGTCGGCATCGACGATGAACGAAGTGGGGATGCTGGTGACGTTGCCGAAGGCGGCAGCCACGCTGGCATTGGTGGGCGCGGCCATGAAGGCATAACCCTTGTCGCGCATCCATTCGGCGATTTTTTCCGGCGAATCATCTGTGCTGATTGACACCACTTCAAAGCCCCGGTCACGCGCGTCTTTCCAGAAATCGTCGATCACCGGTTTTTCCTTGCGGCAATAGGGGCACCAGGTCGCCCAGAAATTCACCAGCACCACCTTGCCCTTGAGCGATTCGCTGCTGACCGTGCGGCCATCCGGCAGGGTGACTGCCCACGGCGGTGTGGCGACATTCTCGTCGCTCACCTCCGCTGGCGGGCGGAACCACAGGTAGGCAATCAAACCCAGTAGAATCAGGGTCAGCGGACTCGGCGTCCATTTCTTGATCAAGGCTTTATCCATGCTGTGGCTGAAATCGTTTCATATCGTGATGGTGGTGAGCTGGTTTGCCGGGCTGTTCTACCTGCCGCGCATCTTCGTCAATCTGGCGATGGAAACCAACGATGCGGCATACAACCGCCTGCTGCTCATGGCGGGCAAATTGTATCGGTTCGTCACGCCCATCATGTGGCTCACGCTCGCCACCGGCATCTGGTTGTGGCTCGCGTACTTTCCGCTGTCGATGAACTGGATGTGGGCCAAGCTCGCGCTGGTCGCCGGGCTGGTCGGCTACCACCACGTTTGCAAGCGCCTGCTGCGCGACTTCAACGCCAGACAGAACACCAAATCCCACGTCTGGTTCCGCTGGTTCAACGAAATTCCGGTGATCGTGCTGCTGGTCGTGGTGCTGCTGGTCGTGCTCAAGCCCTTCTGATTCCTTTCGAAAGCCCTGTTTGAAACCCGAAACCCGTCGCACCCGCACGCCGCATCCCGTCCGCCCCGAACGCGACGCCCTGCCGCCCGCCAGCCATTTCGCCACCTGTCCGCGCGGCCTGGAAGAACTGCTGGTTGCCGAACTCGCTGCCGCCGGTGCCACCATCGTGCGGCAACTACCTGCCGGCGTGCTGTTCATGGCGGACGCCGCCGCCGAGATGCGCGCCAACCTCACCTCGCGCATCGCCACCCGCATCCTGCGCAAAGTGGGCTACACCCGCTACCACAAGGAAGAGCACATCTACCGCGCCGCGCTCGACCTGCCGTGGCCCGAGTGGTTCGACGTGAAGAAGACCATCGCGGTGAAAGTCGGCGCGCAAAATGCGCCGCTCAAGAGCCTCAACTTCATCACCCTGAAAATCAAAGACGCGATCTGCGACCGCTTCCGCGAGGAAACGCGCGAGCGGCCCAGCGTCGACACCGAATCGCCCGACGTGCCGGTATATGCCTTCTTCACCCCGGATGCTGTCACCTTCTACCTCGACACCAGCGGCGAGCCGCTCTTCAAGCGCGGCTTCAAGCGCGAAGCCAGCGCCGCCTCGATCAAGGAAAACCTCGCTGCCGGCCTCGTGATGCTGTCCGGCTGGGAACCCGGCACTCCGCTGCTCGACCCCATGTGCGGCGCCGGCACCATCCTGCTCGAAGCCGCCGACATCGCACTCAATCGCGCGCCCGGTCGCGCCCGTCACTTTGCCTTCGAGCACTACCGCAACTTTGACGCCGCGCTGTGGCAGCGCATCCGGGCCGAGGAAAAAGCGAAGGAAAAACCGCTGAAATCCCTGCCGCTCTTCGGCGCCGACCAGGACCGCTGGGTGCTCGACAAGGCGCGCAACAACCTCGCGGCCGCCGGCTACGCCGACGCCATCGAGCTCAGGGTCTCCGACGCGCTCGACCTCAAGCCGCCCACCCCCGTCGGCACCCTCATCACCAACCCGCCCTACGGCGAACGCATCGGCGACGCCGACGACCTGGCCGACTGGTACCCGCAACTGGGCGACTGGCTGAAACAGAACTTCGCCGGCTGGGACGCGTGGATCATCTCCGGCGATCCGCTACTGCCCAAGTTGATGGGCCTGAAGGCCAGCCGCCGCATTCCGCTGTTCAACGGGCAGATCGAGACGCGGTTTCTGCAGTACAAGTTGATTGCGGGGTCGATGCGGGATAAAAAACCCGCCGCCCTGGCAGATTGAGCGGAACCCCGGTCAGGCGCGAACGTCTTTGATGCACCCTACCCAACGAGATTTGCCATGATTACCGCATCGATTCGCCTGACCGGGACGCTTGACGATGGTGCCGAGGTCTACCGCAGCTATTACCTGGTAGCTGATTTTGGCAGTTCGGGTAGTGGCAAGGCGTCGATCATTCCCATGTCGATCGGCGCGCCCATGCCGGAGGATGATCACCTGGCCGTGAAATATGGTGGCGAAGAGGCTGCGCTCAAGGCAGCGGCCGAAGTGATCAAGGCCTTGCCCGGCAATCAGGGGCTGGACGTGAAAGCGGTGATCAACCCCGAGTGAAAATACGGGCCATGGAATGCAAAACAGGGTGCTCAGCACCCTGTTTTGCATTCCGCGATGGCTTAAACGATATCCAGGTGATCCAGCCCCGCCATCATGTCCCGCCCCTTCGATTCCTGCCCGTGCAGCTTGATCTTCAGGCGCAGGTCGTTGAGGCTGTCGGCGTTCCTTAGCGCATCCTCGTAGGAAATCATGCCGGCTTCGTAGAGGTCGAACAAGGCCTGGTCGAAGGTCTGCATGCCGAGTTCGCGCGACTTGGACATGATCTCCTTGATCTCGTGCACCTGCCCCTTGAAGATGAGGTCGGAGATCAGCGGCGAGTTGAGCAGGATTTCCACGGCGGCGACGCGGCCTGCGGTGCCCTTGCGCGGAATCAGGCGTTGCGAGATGAAGGACTTCAGGTTCAACGACAAGTCCATCAGCAGCTGGTCGCGCTTTTCCTCGGGGAAGAAGTTGATGATGCGGTCGAGCGCCTGGTTGGCGCTGTTGGCATGCAGGGTGGACAGGCACAGGTGGCCGGTTTCGGCGAAGGCGATGGCGTATTCCATGGTGTCGCGGTCGCGGATTTCGCCGATGAGGATGACGTCGGGTGCCTGGCGCAGGGTGTTCTTCAGCGCGGAGAACCAGTTGTCGGTGTCGATGCCGACTTCGCGCTGGGTGATGATGGACTTGCGGTGCTCGTGCACGTATTCGATCGGGTCTTCGACGGTGATGATGTGGCCGGCGTCGTTCTCGTTGCGGTAGCCCACCATGGCGGCGAGCGAGGTGGATTTACCGGTGCCGGTGCCGCCGACGAAGATCACCAGGCCGCGCTTGATCATCGCCACGTCCTTCAGGATGGGCGGCAGGTTCAGTTCTTCCAGCTTGGGAATCTTGGTGTTGATGGTCCGCATCACGATGCCGATGCGACCCTGCTGCACGAACACGTTCACGCGAAAGCGTCCGATTTCGGGCGGGTTGATGGCGAAGTTGGATTCGTTGGTGGCCTCGAAGTCGTTCCACTGGCGGTCGTTCATGATCGAGCGCGCCAGCTCCTGGGTGTGTGCGGGGGTCAGGGTTTGCGGCGAGACCGGGGTGATCTTGCCGTCGACCTTGATCGCGGGCGGGAAGCCGGCGGTGATGAACAGGTCGGACGCGTTCTTCGCCAGCATCAGGCGGAGCAGGTCGTGGACGGTTTTTTCTGCGTTCATGGACACCTCGGTGGTCGGCTGCGCGGACGGGTCTTCTGGATCAGATTAGCCGAAGAACGCGTCCTTGTTCATGGCCGCCGAGCGTGCGGTGGGGCCGGAGATGATGTTGCGCTTCACCAGGTCCTGCAGGTTCTGGTCGAGCGTCTGCATGCCCAGGTTGCCGCCGGTCTGGATGGCGGAATACATCTGCGCCACCTTGTTTTCGCGGATGAGGTTACGGATGGCGGGGGTGCCGATCATGATCTCGTGCGCGGCCACGCGGCCGGTGCCGTCCTTGGTCTTGAGCAGCGTTTGCGAGATGACCGCGCGCAGTGATTCGGAAAGCATCGAGCGGACCATTTCCTTTTCTGCCGCCGGGAACACGTCGACCACGCGGTCGATGGTCTTGGCCGCCGACGAGGTGTGCAGGGTGCCGAACACCAGGTGGCCGGTTTCGGCGGCGGTGAGCGCCAGGCGAATGGTTTCCAGGTCGCGCAATTCGCCGACGAGGATCACGTCCGGGTCTTCCCGCAGCGCGGAGCGCAGGGCGTTGTTGAACGACAGTGTATGCGGGCCGACTTCGCGCTGGTTGATCAGGCACTTTTTCGACTGATGCACGAATTCGATCGGGTCCTCGACGGTGAGGATGTGCGAGTACTGGTTCTCGTTGACGTAGTCCATCATCGCCGCCAGCGTGGTGGACTTGCCCGAGCCGGTGGGGCCGGTCACCAGCACGATGCCGCGCGGCTGGTCGGAAATTTCCTTGAAGATGGGCGGGCAGTTGAGTTCTTCCAGTGTGAGCACCTTGGACGGAATCGTCCGGAACACCGCGCCGGCACCGTACTGCTGGTTGAAGGCGTTGACGCGGAAGCGCGCCAGCGAGGGAATCTCGAACGAGAAGTCGATTTCCAGCGTTTCCTCGTACACCTTACGCTGGCTGTCGTTCATGATGTCGTACACCATGCGGTGCACGTCCTTGTGGTCCATGGGTGGCAGGTTGATGCGGCGGATGTCGCCGTTGACCCGGATCATCGGCGGCAGGCTGGAAGAAAGATGCAGGTCGGAAGCCTTGTTCTTGACGGCGAATGCCAGCAGTTCGGAGATGTCCACGCGTGCCTCGTTCAGTGGGGGTTTTGGAAGATAATAATCGCAATGGATAACGGCCTGAAAACCCGCGAACTTGAGCCGTCGGCGGTCATTCCGGACAGCCCGGCCTGCGACCGCCTCAGGGCGGTGCAGGCGCGCATCGCGGCGGCTGCCCGGCTGGCCGGCCGCAACCCGGCCAGCATACGCCTGCTGGCGGTCAGCAAAACCTTTGATGCCGCCGCCGTGCGCGCCGTGGCGGCCTGCGGGCAGCAGGCATTTGGCGAGAACTATGCGCAGGAAGCGCTGGACAAGCGGGCGGCGCTGGCCGACCTGCCGCTGGAATGGCACTTCATCGGCCCGATCCAGAGCAACAAGACGCGCCCGATCGCAGAAAACTTTGCCTGGGTGCACAGCGTCGACCGCCTGAAGATCGCCGAACGCCTGTTGGCGCAGCGCCCGCCCGGCCTGCCGCCGATACAGGTCTGCATCGAGGTCAACATCAGCGGCGAGGCGAGCAAGGGCGGCGTCGCGCCCGCCGATCTGCCGGCCCTGGCCGCTGCCGTGGGTAAACTGCCGGGCATCGCACTGCGCGGGCTGATGGCGATTCCCGCGCCGGAAACCGACCCGGCTGCGCAGCGGGCGGCGTTCCGCCGGGTGCGCGAACTGTTCGACGATCTGGTCGCGCACGGGCATGCCCTCGACACCCTGTCGATGGGCATGTCGGCCGACCTCGAAGCCGCCATACTGGAAGGCGCGACCATCGTGCGCGTCGGTACTGCCCTATTTGGATCAAGGACTCAACATGCATAAAGTGAGCTTCATCGGCGGCGGCAACATGGCTGCCGCCATCATCGGCGGGCTGGTGGCCAGCGGGGCCGACCCCACGGCCATCGAAGTGGTGGAAATCAACGCCGATGCGCGTGCCAATCTGGCGGCGCGCTTTGGCGTGGTCACCCACGCGAATCTGGCCGCCGCGCGCTTGCACGGCCTGATCGTGCTGGCGGTGAAACCGCAGTCGCTGCCCGAAGTGGCGGCGGCGCTGTCGGCGCGCATGGCCGGGCAACTGGTGCTGTCCATCGCCGCCGGCGTGCGGGTTGGCGACCTCGCGCGCTGGCTGGGCGGACACACGCGCATCGTGCGCGCCATGCCCAATACCCCGGCGCTGGTCCGCGCGGGCATTTCGGGCCTGTATGCCGCGCCCGGCCTCTCGGCCGAGGCGCGTTCCGACGCCGAGGCGGTGCTGCGCGCCGTGGGGGGTGTGGTGTGGGTCAACGACGAAAACGGTCTGGACGCGGTGACGGCAGTATCGGGCAGCGGGCCGGCCTATGTCTTCTATTGCATCGAATCGCTGGAGGCTGCCGGGGTGGCTCAGGGGCTGGCCCCGCAGACTGCACGCCAGCTCGCGCTCCAGACCTTTTTCGGCGCGGCCAAGCTGGCGCTCGAATCCGGCGAGGAACCTTCGACCCTGCGCCTGCGGGTCACCTCCAAGGGTGGCACCACCGAGCGCGGCATTGCAGCGCTTGACGCGGCCGGCACAGCCTCCGCGTTCGAGGCAGCGGTGCGTGCGGCCAGCCTGCGCAGCGCCGAACTCGGCGATGAACTCGGGAGGCTTGCATGATTGCCGGTGCCCTGCATTTCCTCATCCAGACGATCGGCAACCTGTTCGCCATTGCGGTGTTGCTGCGTTTCATGATGCAGCTCTTCCATGTGCCCTTCCGCAATCCCTTTGCGCAGTTTATCGTTGCGCTCACCGATTTTGCGGTGAAGCCCTTGCGCCGCGTGGTGCCCGGCGTGTTCGGGCTGGACTGGGCCTGCCTGTTGCTGGCATTTCTGGTCGAACTCCTGGTGGTGCTGTCGGGTTACTGGCTGGACGGTTTCCCCTTTGCCCTGGCCGGAGCCGGCGTATGGCCGGTGATGCTCGGGCTGGCCCTGGTGCGGCTCTTCACGCTGGCGGTGTATCTGGTCATCGGCATCACCCTGGTGAGCGCGGTGCTGTCCTGGGTGAACCCGCATACACCCCTGATGCCGGTGGTGCAGGCCCTGTCCGAACCTTTCCTGCGGCCGATCCGGCGGTTTGTACCGTTGATCGCCAATGTGGATCTGTCGCCCATTGTGCTGTTCATCGTTTGCCAGCTGGTGCTGATGGTGCCGGTGATGGCGCTCGAGCGTGCGCTCATCGGGGGCTTATGAACCTGGCCTCGCCGCCGGCCTGGGCGCGCCGTGAAGGCGAGGCGTGGCTGCTCGATCTGCATATCCAGCCGGGTGCCAGAATGACACTGGCGGTGGGCGAACATGACGGCCGCCTTAAACTCAAGATTGCCGCGCCGCCTGTCGATAACAAGGCGAATGCGCATTTGCTCGCCTGGCTGGCTGCACACCTGGGGGTGCCGAAGGCCTCGGTGACCCTGGTGCGCGGCGAAACCTCGCGGCAAAAAACCGTGGCGGTGCGCGGGGTGGAGCGCCCTTGGCTCGAACTAGCAAAACAGACCTGACACCACCATGAGCGTGCATCTCGAACAGGAAGTCGCCGATTTCAGCGAACGCCGGTTGCGGCTGGCCACCGCCATTTCCGACTACGCCAACTGGCTGGATCGTCAGCACGGCATCGACGTGGAGCGCACCCTGCGCCTCACCGATACGGCATCCAGCCTGCGCCAGGACAAACTGGTGGTGGCCTTTGTCGCCGAGTTCTCGCGCGGCAAGACCGAGCTCATCAACGCCCTGTTCTTTGCCGACCACGGCCAGCGGCTGCTGCCGTCCGACGCAGGGCGCACCACCATGTGCCCCACCGAGCTGCACTACAACGCCGACGAAATGCCGGGTCTGGCGCTGCTGCCGATCGAGACCCGCTCGCGCGGCGAAACCCTGGCCCGCCTGCGCCACATGCCCATCGAATGGGTACGGATTCCGCTTGATCCCGCCGACCCGCGCCAACTGGCCGAAAGCCTCAAAAAGCTGACCGAAACCCGGCCCATGCCGGCGGTGGAAGCCATCGAACTCGGCCTGTGGAACGGCGAGGATGAAACCATGCAGCACCAGCTGCGTGCTGACGGCACGGTCGACGTGCCGGCGTGGCGCTACGCCACCGTCAACTACCCGCATCCGCTCCTGCAGGCTGGACTCACCATTCTCGATACACCCGGTCTCAACGCCCTGGGCGCGGAACCCGAACTCACCCTGTCGGTGATCCCCAACGCCCATGCCGTGATGTACCTGCTGGCCACCGATACCGGCGTGACGCGCTCCGATCTCGAAATCTGGCAGAAGCACGTACATCGCCACGCCAACTATCACGTGGCCGTACTGAACAAGATCGACATGCAGTGGGACGACCTCAAGTCCGAGGCCGAAATCCAGGCCAGCATCGAACGCCAGGCCGAAGAAACCGCGCGCGTGCTCAAGCTGCCGCGCAGCCGCGTGTTCGCCGTGTCCGCGCAGAAAGCGCTGGCGGCGAAGATACGCGGCGACGAGGCCCTGCGCCTGCGTTCCGGCATCGAATCCCTGGAATACCTGCTGGCGCACCAGGTCATCCCCGCGCGGCGCGACATGCTGCACCACGCCGTCGCCCGCGAAATCAACGTCATGCTCGACGAGTCCCAGTCCGACCTGGCCGCGCGCATCCAGCGCAGCAGCGAAGAGCTCATCCAACTCACCCAGCTGTCCGGCAAGAACCGCGACCTCATCGCCCAGACGCGCGCCGCGCTGCAACAGGAAAAAGACGCCTACGACGCCACCGCCGAACAGTTCCGCGTCACCCGCAAATCGCTTCAGGGGCAGGGCGACCACCTGCTCGGCAACCTGTCTCAGGACACGCTCGACGGCATCCTCGCCGATGCCCGTGCCGCCATGGAAGGCAGCTGGACCACGCGCGGCCTCACCAGCGGCATCCGCCAGCTGTCCGAACAGATGAATGACCGACTGCAACAGGCCGGCCAGCTCGCCGACAACATGCTCGACGCTCTGGAACAGGCCTACATCCGCTTCCATCGCCAGCACAACCTGCCCAGGATGCAGGTGCCGCGACTCGACCTCACCGCCTATCGCAACCGCCTGCAGGCGCTGGTGAAGGAAACCGAGGAATTCTGCCGCGACCCCGCCAACCTCATGCTGGAAAAGCGCTTCATGATCCGGCGCTTTTTTGCCAGCCTGGCAGAAGAAGCCAAAAAGGCGTTCGACCTGGCCCGTACCGATGCCGAACGCTGGCTGCGCATCGCACTCGATCCGGTCATGACCCGCATCCGCGAGCACAAGCAATACCTCGACGGCCGGCTGGGCAACCTTCAGCGCATTCTGGAGAACATGGGCACCCTGCACGGGCGCATGGCCCAGATCAAGGACGACATCGGTGCCCTGCGGCAGGACAAGGCGGAGCTGACGAAGATCGCGGCGACGCTGGCGGGCTGAGGGAGATCGCGGCCTATCCTGCCCGCCTGATGTCGAGATTCAGGACGCAGGTCGCGATCCTGAACCACCCCGCCAGGCACCTGCGGGCTAGAGTTTCGGTACGCTGCCGGATTGCTGACGGATTCCACGGGCCTTGTTTTCCATCTCGGCAATCTGTTTGGCCGTGGCTTGCATGGCCGGCACCGCATAGCCAGGATCGCTCATGGTGAACTTCATTTCATTGACTGAAGATTGCCCGACAAAGGTGACCAGTTGCGCGACCAGAGCCGCGCCGCAGTTCGACGCGTCAGCTGGCGCGAGTTTGCGGCGTTTCCAGACATCGTAGAACCCGAGTCCCGATGGGGAGTTGTCCACGCTGGGCGCGAGGCGGGCTTCAGCGGCAGTGGGCGAGGTGTCACCACAAACGGGCTTGCCGGATTCATTCCAGCGCAGGATGGCTCCTCTTCCACTTGCATCGAATGACCTTTGAGGCTTGCCGTATTTCTGCAAAACCGAGGCTGAAGCGCGATCCATCGATATGGGGTCGCCGTGCAGTGCAAGTGTACGAATCACCCGAATTACCCGCTGTTCCATCGGGGGGGCGGAGAACATCACCTCGATTGTTTCACTTGTGTTGTTCGGGTTCTGGGTCTGGGCAGTGACCGAGGACAGGAATTCAGGTGCCTGTAACTGTTTGACGCCGTCTGAATAGGCGAATCTGCGGGCGTAGTCGGTTGTCTGTGCCTTGGGTGCATGGGCAGAAATTGCAGCGCGGGCCTGGGTGACATTCATGCCCAGTCGGATACCCACAATATCCCAATCGGGTGTGGCGTATGCGGACAGTGACAAGGCCAGAAGTGCAGGTGCGGACAACGCCGCCAGCTTGTTGAGCACGGTATGGTGGTTCATGAGAAATGTCCTTTCTGCTAAGCGCGTCAAAATGCGGAAAAAAATTGCTGACTGTTCAGCCGCAATAGAACAATTGAACGTGTGAATTTCAGTAGCGTCGAGTCGAACCTCAACTGTTCAGCCTGGAGAGGATGGCAGCCGTCTTCTCCGGGTCGGTATTCTTCAGCAGCTTCTGCGCCACGGGGCTGATCTCATCCAGATGCGAACGCAGAACCTGTTGCTTCACCTGCAAGAGGCTGGCCGGGTGCATGGAGAACGAGCGCAGGCCCAATCCCAGCAGCAAACGCGTCAGCAGCGGATCGCCGGCCATTTCGCCGCAGACGGAGACCGGCTTGCCGGCCTTGGCACCGGCGCGCAGGGTTTGCTGGATGAGCCCGAGCACGGCCGGGTGCAGGGGGTCGTAGAGATGGGCCACGCTGTCGTCGGCGCGGTCGATGGCCAGCGTGTACTGGATGAGGTCGTTGGTGCCGATGGAGAGGAAGTCGAGCTGTTCGGCAAAGAACGTGGCCGAGAGCGCGGCGGCGGGCACTTCGATCATGCCGCCGACGGGGATGCCGTCGTCGAACTTGAGGCCGTCGCGACGCAGGGATTCCTTGGCTTCGTCAATGCGCTGGAGGGTCTGCCGGAGTTCGACAAAGTTGGCGAGCATGGGCACGAGGATGCGCACGCGGCCGTGGGCCGAGGCGCGCAGGATGGCGCGCAGCTGGGTGTGGAACAGGCCGGGTTCGACGAGGCAGAGGCGGATGGCGCGCAGGCCCAGTGCAGGATTGTCGGCCACGGTGTGGCCCCAGGGGGCCTGCTTGTCGGCACCGAGGTCGAGCGTGCGGATGGTGACCGGCTTGCCTTCCAGCGCTTCGGCCACGGCCCTGTAGGCCTCGTACTGCTCGTCTTCGGTGGGCAGGTCGTCGCGGTTGAGGAAGAGGAATTCGCTGCGGAACAGGCCCACGCCGTGCGCCCCGGCGGCCTTCACGGCGTCGATGTCGCTGACGAGTTCGATGTTGGCCATGAGCTCGACGGCGGTGCCGTCGAGGGTGGCGGACTTGCCGCTCTTCAGGCGCTTGAGCTTGTCGGTGTCGATGCGCCACTGGTTCTGCCGCAGGCGGTATTCGGCCAGCACGGCTTCGTCGGGGTTGACGAGCACGACGCCGTCGCGGCCGTCGACAATGAGCAGGTCGTGGTCGCGGATGAGTCCACGCGCGTTGTGCAGCGCCATCACCGAGGGCATCGCCATGCTGCGCGCCAGGATCGCGGTGTGCGAGGTGGTACCGCCCAGATCGGTGACGAACGCAGCAAAGTGCACGTTCTTGAAGATCACCATGTCGGCCGGCGTCAGCTCGTGCGCGACGAGGATGCGTTCGCTGTCGAAGTCGACGTCCAGAGGCAGATGGCTGGGATGGCCCATCAGCGCCTTCAGCACGCGCTGCACCACCTGCACCACGTCTTCCTGGCGGCTGCGCAGGTAGGCATCGTCGATTTCCTCGAAGCGCGCGACCAGCGCCTCCATCTGCTGCGCCAGCGCCCACTCGGCATTGCACTGGGTTTCGCGGATGAGGCGCTTGGGCTCCTCGGCAATCATCGAGTCGCCGAGGAACATCAGGTGCATGTCGAGGAAGGCGGACAGTTCCGCTGGCGCGTTGGCCGGAATGTGGTCGCGCAGGGTTTCGAGCTCGGTGCGCGTGGCAACGATTGCCTCGTCGAAGCGCGCCAGTTCCTCCTCGATGTATTGTTTGTCGAGCATGTACTGCGGCACCTCGACGCGCGCGTTCGACGCGAGGTGGGCGTAGCCGATGGCGATGCCACCCGATACGCCAATGCCGTGGAGCGAGAAGCTCATGCCTTCATTCCTCGCCGAAACCGCTGGCGATCAGCTCGGCCAGCGCATCGAGCGCGGCATCGGCGTCCTGCCCTTCGGTTTCAAGGGTGACCGTACTGCCTTTGGCGGCGGCGAGCATCATCACACCCATGATGCTTTTGGCGTTGATGCGGCGGCCGTTCTTCGAAAGGTGGACGTCGCTGGCAAAGCGCGAGGCCAGCTGCGTGAGCTTGGCGGAAGGGCGGGCATGCAGCCCGAGCTTGTTGACGATTTCAACGTCCCGTTGCGGCATGGCACATGGTCTCGGAAATGTGTTGGATGCTGTCGCGTCCGCCTTCGACGATGCTTGCCACAAGTTGCGGCAGGTCGAGCGTGTCGCGCGTGGTGAGGGCTTTCAGCAGCATGGGCAGATTGGCACCGGAAATGCCTTCCACCTGTGCCGGCACCAGCTGCCGGCACAGCGTGTTGCACGGCGTGGCCCCGTAGACGTCGGCGAGCACCAGCACGCCGTCACCGGGTTGGTCGTTGAAGGCGGCCAGTTCTTCGAGCCGTGCACGCAGCACGGTCTGGCGTTCGTCCGGGTCGGCGTGACCGGTGAAATCGAGCGTGGCCAGCGCAGGCGGGCGGGTGCCCAGAACATGGATGGCGCATTCGACGAGACTGTCGGCAAGTGAGCCGTGTGCAACGATGAGGATGCCGATCATGGCGTGGGAATCACAGGCTGAATCAAAGACATAGTTTAACGGAGGCGCGCCTGCATCGCCGGCGATATATGCAGTTTGCCGGAGGCATCGACGGCCAGCCAGTGGCTGATGCCGAGTGCCCGGGCCCCTGCCGTCAGGTGTTCGGGGCCGTCCAGGAAGAGGGGTTTGGAGAGCGCATCCGAGCGTGTGCCGGCGCGTGGGCCGTGCAGCAGCAGGGTCACCGACTGCATGCCGACAGCCGGCATGCCGGTGCGGGGGTCGATGAGGTGGCAGTAGCGATGCCCGGCCGCTTCAAAGTAGCGCTGGTAGTCGCCCGAGGTGCCCAGGGCCTCGCCGTCGCGCAGTTCCAGTGTGGCCAGCACGCCGGGGCCGCGCGGCTGCTGGATGCCCACCCGCCACGGGCGATTGCCGGCCTGGCCCAGGGCGAGCACGTTGCCGCCGATGTTGACGAGTGCATTCGCGATGCCGTGCCGCTTCAGGATGGCAGCGGCCTCGTCGAGCGCTGCGCCTTTGGCATAGCCGCCCAGATCGAGCTGTACGGCCGGGTTGGTGCTCGATACGCGCGTGCCGGCCAGCGCCAGCTGCGCCATGCTGGGTTGCTGCGCTACCAGGGCCGTCAGCATCTGCTGGTCAGGCACATGCCCCTGCGGCGTGTCGGCATGGAAGCCCCACAGGGCGATGAGATTGCCGATGGCCGGGTTGAAGAGGTGGCCGCTTTGTCCGGACAGGGCCTGTGCTTCGCGCAGCAGACTGGCGAGGCCGGGCGTCACCGTCATCGACTCGCCGCGCGCGAGCGCCGCATTGAGCCGCGACAGTTCACTGGGTTGCCAGGCGTGCAGTTGCCGGTGCAGGGCGTCGAAGCGCGCCAGCACCTCGGCCAGAGCGGGTTCGGCACCCGGCGCATTCACCACGCTTACTTCGACCAGGGTGCCGAAGACGTAGGCTTGCTGTTTGACGATGTCGGGTTCGCGCGCGCAGCCGGCCAGCAGGAGCACGCAGAAAAAAGCCAGTGCGCGCCGCATCAAGCGCGTTCCAGTGCCTCGATGAAACGCGCGGCGACATCGATGCCGGCCTGGGCGCTGATTTCCTGGAAGCCGGTGGGGCTGGTGACGTTGATCTCGGTGAGGCAGTCGCCGATCACGTCCAGCCCGGCGAGGAAGATGCCGCGTTCGCGCGCCCAGGGGGCGATCGCTTCGGCAATCTCGCGGTCGCGGTCGGAGAGCGGCTGCGCGCGCGCAGTGCCGCCGGCGGCAAGGTTGCCGCGCGTTTCGCCTGCCTTGGGAATGCGGGCGAGCGCAAACGGGATGATCTTGCCGTCGATCAGCAGGATGCGTTTGTCGCCTTCGCTGATTTCGGGCAGGTAGCGCTGCGCCATGATCGGACGCCGGCCCCGGTGCGTGAGGGTTTCGAGGATGGCGTTGCGGTTGGGGTCGTGCAGGGCCAGGCGAAATATGCCTGCGCCGCCCATTTCGGTGAGCGGTTTGACGATGATGTCGCGCTGTTCGAGCAGGAAAGCTTCGATTTCGACCGCCTGCGCCGCCACCAGGGTGGGCGCGATGAACTGCGGAAAATTCAGGATGGCGAGCTTTTCGTTGAAGTCGCGCAAAGCCTGCGGACGGTTGAGCACCCGTGCGCCGTGGGCTTCGGCCACGCCCAGCACGTGCGTGGCGAGGAGATAGTCGGTGTCGACCGGCGGGTCGGTGCGCATGATCACGGCGTCAAAATCAGCCAGCCGCCATTCGCGCTTGCCGCGTATCCGGTACCAGGCGTCCTCAGGCGAGACATCGAGCGCCTCGCAGTCGGCGCAGGCGTCGCCCTGGCGGATATAGAGATGAGCGGTTTCGCAGGCATGGACTGCGTGGCCCCGCGCCTGGGCCGCACGCATCATCGCCACGCTGGAGTCCTTGTAGGGCTTGAGCCCGGCAAGCGGATCGACGACGAACAGCAGGTTCATGCCGTGGCCGTTTCTTCCGCCTCGTTCAGGGCATCGTCAAGCTCGATGCTGGCCGCCAGCATCGCTAGCCGGGCGATCACGCCGTAGGCATAGAAGCGGTTGGGGGCGGCGTCCGGATTGGCACCGCGATCCGGGGTGAAACAGGTGGTGTCGAACGCCAGCGGCACGAAATGCATGCCGGGGCTGTTGAGGTTCTCGTCGGCCCCCCGGCTGGTGTGTACGCGGTAGAAGCCGCCGATGACGAAGTGGTCGAGCATGTAGACCACGGGTTCGGCCACCGCCTCGTTGATGCTCTCGAAGGTGTAGACGCCTTCCTGGATCAGCACTTCGCTGATTTCCACGCCTTCCTTGCCTACGGCCATCTTGTTGCGCTGCTTGCGGTTGAGTTCGCGCACGTCGTCGGGCGATTTCACCGTCATGATGCCCATGCCGTAGGTGCCGGCGTCGGCCTTGACGATGACGAAGGGCGGCTGGTCGATGCCGT